>CAZCMK010000040.1:8927-11450 GCA_964499775.1 uncultured Dehalococcoidales bacterium
GGCTGCCTATCCATCAGGTGGAGGGCACGTTGGTGCCGCCGATTATGATGAAGGCAATCAGACCGGCGAGTACCAAAAGGACGGCGGCACTGAAGATATGCTTACCCATACGAACATATTGTAATCCTGTCCGGTGGATTTAGATGTGATTTTTCTCTTAATAGGCGAGATACATAGCGGCAGGGTCAGGTGTTTGCTCTAACCGATTACCTCCGTCCCCACGAAGTCCTGTAAGACCTCGGGGACGCGGATGGTGCCGTTGGCCTGCTGGTAGTTCTCCATTATGCTTATCATCAGCCTGGGCAGCGCCAGCCCGGAACCGTTCAGGGTATGAACGAACCGGGGTCTCGCGTCGGGAGCAGGACGGTACCGGATATTGGCACGTCGCGCCTGGAAATCCGTGCAGTTGGAGCAGGAGCTTACCTCCAGCCATTCGCCGACACCCGGCGACCACATATCGACGTCGTACGACCTGTTCGAGGCGAAGCTGAGGTCTCCGGTGCAGAGCTCTCTTATCCGGTAGGGTAGTTTCAACCTCTGGCATACGTCTTCGGCGTCTGCGACCATTTTTTCAAGCTCGGTCTCGGATTCCTCCGGCTCGACGAACTTATACATCTCCACCTTATCGAACTGGTGTCCGCGCTTGATACCGCGCGTATCTTTACCGGCGGACATTTTTTCACGGCGGAAGCAGGGTGTATAGGCAACGTAGTAGAGAGGCAGGACTCCCGGCAACAATATCTCATCCCGGTGCAGGTTCGTAACCGGCACTTCCGCCGTCGGTACGAACCAGAGGTCGTCCTCGTCGTCATGGTAGAGGTTATCGTAGAATTTCGGCAACTGACCGGAGCCGAACATGATTTCCCTCTTCACCATGAAGGGCGGGTAGACCTCCTGGTAGCCGTGCTCCCGGGTATGGAGGTCCAGCATGAAGGCAATCAGCGCCCTCTGAAGTCGCGCTCCCAGTCCTTTGAGTACATAGAAACGGCTGCCGGATAGCTTAACTCCCCGGTCGAAATCTATAATGCCCAGCTTTTCTCCCAGCTCCCAGTGGGGGACGGGAGTAAAATCGAATTCCGGAATGTCTCCCCAGGAGCGCACTTCGACGTTATCGCTGTCGTCCACGCCTATCGGCGATGAGGGGTGGGGGATATTGGGCACCTGGAGCAGCATTTCCTCCATCCGGTTATCTATGTCCCTTACCTCGTCCTCCATAGCCTTAATCATATTCCGCAGGTCACGCCCTTCTCTGGCGGACTCTTTATCCGCTTTTCTCTCCCGGGAGGCTTCTTTTCTCTCATGCCTCAGGTCTTCCAGCCGGGCTACTTTGCTGCGGCGCTCGGAGTCGAGCTTCAAAATTTCGTCCAGAGGAGCGGAGTCCTGGCGTTTCTCAACAGCTTCCTTCACCAGGTCCACATTTTCACGGATAAATTTCAGGTCAAGCACAACCTTACCCCTTAAGTAGAAAATAGCCTTATCATAAAGGCGCCTCTGTCATTCTGAACCCGCCTGGGCGGGTGAAGAACCTGTTCTATCTCGCTCCTAAACCAGATTCTTCGCCCTCGATTTCATCGGGGCTCAGAATGACTTTTAAGGCTTTGCTTAAAGTACGTTGTCCGGGTATTAGTCGGATTTCGGTATGCCTATCCACCTCGGTGTTCTTTCCACATACTTGCGATAGGAATCACCGTATTTCTCCAGCGTGGAGCTTTCTTCGGTAATCGTCACGATGTGTGCCAGTACCAGGTAGATGACCGAAAGCACTATAAACAGCCACGAAGCGCAGGCTATGCCGATACCGAGGAACACCAGGAAAAATCCCATGTACAGCGGGTGCCTGGAAAGACGGTAAATCCCGCCGGTAAACGGCTCACCCTCCGGCGCGGTATCAGCGTCAGCTCTGCTCAGGAAGGCAAAAATGAACCCGACCAGGCAGACAACGGCACCCGCATAAAACCACCCCGTCCCCCTCTCCAGGGGTAGAAAAATGGAGTATATCAGCATTATCAGTGCCACCGGGGCAAGCAATGTGGTTATTTTCCTGGATTCTTTCCCGTGGGCTACTCTTTCACCTGTACGCCTGAATATGGCTGATACGATGAAAACATACACAATAAAAATTGCCATGAACATCCAGGCATTCCACAGGTCGATTTCAAAAGCCGGTACCAGAGACATAATTCACCTCCTTACGGCTCCTCCTTTAACCAGGCTTCGGTGCCCATTTCTTTTCTCGTTCTCAGGGTTATAATTCTATCATGAATAGCTTTTTCATATTCTACGTCCGTATATGAGGGGTCGCGGAGTGAGGTAAACGTATTGCAGGGAAACTCATCGCACAGACCGCAGTGTTCCACCTTTTTCCGGTCCGTGCAGCAGCCGTATAGCGGGCAGACATCCATATTCGCTTGCGCTGTCCAGAAAGGTTTGCCCTGGATGTTTCCGCAGCCCTCACACTGCTTTCCGAGGAATTCACAGTCTCCACAGTATATTCCGCAGACAGCGGCTAAAGCCAGGTCTTTC
>CAZCMK010000040.1:11550-16318 GCA_964499775.1 uncultured Dehalococcoidales bacterium
CCTTTCTCCCGTAGCTGAGGGAACAATATTACCTCTCGAATTGACTGCTTGTCGGTGAGGAGCATCACCAGTCGGTCGATGCCGATTCCCAGACCGCCGGTGGGGGGCATACCGTACTCCATCGCCGTCAGGAAGTCCTCGTCTATCGTCCACCTCTCTTCGTCCTCATCCTGCCGCTCTTTTAGCTGCCCCTCGAACCGCTCCCTCTGTTCCACGGGGTTGTTCAGCTCGGAGTAGGCATTTCCTATCTCCAGACCTCCGGCGTAAGGCTGGAAACGCTCCACCACCCGCTCTTCGCCCGGTTTGCTCTTCGCCAGAGGCGACATCGATGCCGGGTAGTCATAGACAAAGGTCGGCTGTATAATCGCCGTTCTGACGAAGGTCTTCAGAAGCTCGTCGACCAGCTTCGCCCAGTTCTTGGCGGGGTCGGCTTCGATATCCATGGAACGCATCTTCTCGCGCAGTCCGCCGGCGGTAGGGTATTTGACGAAGTCGATACCGCTGTATTCTTCCACGGCTTCACGCAGGGTAATGCGCCGCCATGGCGGTGTAAAGTTTATCGTGTTATCCCCGTAATTTGTTTCGGGGGTACCCAGAACCTGCTCGCATACCCGGCAGACCATTTCCTCCACCATCTTCATGACGTCGTTGTAATCGGCGTAGGCCTCGTACGTTTCAAGCAGTGTATATTCGGGGTTATGCGTGGTCGATATTCCCTCGTTGCGGAAGACGTACCCGATTTCGTAGACCTTGTCGAACCCGCCGACAATCAACCGTTTGAGGTGAAGCTCCAGGGCGATACGCAGGTAAAGGTCGCGGTCGAGCGCATTATGATAGGTAATAAAAGGCCTTGCCAGAGCTCCGCCGGCAGCCTGATGCAGTACCGGCGTCTCGACCTCGATAAAGCCCTGTTCATCGAGGAACCGGCGGATAGCGCCGATAACGCTGCTCCGTGTCTTGAACACGTCTTTGACCTCGCTATTGGCGATGAGGTCGATATACCGCTGGCGGTACCTTATCTCGACATCACTGAGCCCGTGCCACTTTTCCGGCAGGGGCCGGAGCGACTTTGAAAGCAGGGTGAATTTTTCCACTCTGACCGTGGGCTCACCGGTCCTGGTCCTCAGCAGGTTTCCCTCGATTCCGATAATGTCGCCTATGTCCAGGTCTTTGAACAGTCGGAGCTTGTCCTCTTCCATCTGGCTAATGTTATGGAAAAGCAGTTGAATCTTCCCGGAGCCGTCACGGATGTCGATGAACGAGCTTTTACCCATGGAGCGGTTAGCCATGATACGACCGGCGACGCTGACCGTTTCTTCGGCCGTTTCCTTCGCCTCTATCTTTTCAAGCTGCTTGACCGCCTGCTGCGCGGTATGAGTCCGCGGGTAGCGGTGAGGATAGGGGTCAATACCGGCGTCACGGAGTCGTTCGAGCTTCTCCATGCGTTGTTGGGTTATACGTTCCCATCTCGATGTCATGTCTATTCCGTCGATTCAACCTTACTCTGTTTTCTGTTCTTTATTCTTTCGATAACCTCGAAAATGATGCCGATAACCAGACCGGCTCCGCCGATGATGGCTATCCCCTGGATATACCACGATGTTACAGATTGGGGCATATAATCGGCTACCACCCGGTAAAGCGCCAGACTGGCAAGAATGAATCCCAGGCCGAAGCCGATAAGCGCTCCGTTCATAAGGGGGGTATTTCTCATCTCACTTCCTCCTTGGCTGATATAGATATCTAATGGTAGGCTACTTTATCAGGGTAGTCAAGACTGCGATGTCTTCCACTTGTTACATTGTCATTTGGGGAATTTCTCTCTAGCTGTAGAGTTTCATTGTGTAGCTTTGAACCGGTGAACTAGCTCTGTCAGGTTACGTACCTTGGGATTTAAAGCTGCTGGCCCAAGAGCAAAAAGGACGACTGCGAGGCCACCGATGACCAGAGCCCAATGAGCACCAAGGACGCTGGCAATAGCGCCAGCCTGCATCCCTCCCAAAGGCATAATACTCCAAGTCATACTGTAGAACCCCATTACCCTCCCGCGCATCTCATCCGGAACCATAATCTGGAGTGAGGTCATGATAGCTATCATATATATGGAACTGAAGACACCGATGAAGAACATCAAAGTCAGCGCCAGTGAAAAAGAGCCTACCAGTTGTGCCGTGAGAGCAAAGGCGGCAACCGTTACTCCGAAAAGGACGGCGCCCCCAATGACCCGCAGTCCCTCGTGGGCAATGCTACTACTTGAGCTCAGCCATAAGGTTATTAGTAATGCTCCCAGACCGCTGATACTAAGTAATTGCCCTTGCCCTTCAGCGCCAACACCTAAAATATCCACAGCGAATACGGGCATCATAGTCATATAGGACATTCCGAAAAAGCTGTTAAAGAAAGTCATGCCGATAAGAAAGGTAAAGATAAAATTATTCTTGATAAACTTCAGTCCTTGCATCAGGTCCATAAAAGGGCTGCTGGGGGGTCGTTCATCCGATGGTGGCACATTGATGCGGAACATAACTACTGCCATCACCAGGAATCCCGCCGCTGCCAGATAGAATGTGACATAAGTGTCGGTTGCGGATATGATGAAGCCGGCAAGAGCCGGAGCGACGATGCGGACGCCCTGCCAGATGGCGGAGTTCAAAGCCACGGCACTCATCATTGCTGATTGGTCGATAAGTGTGGGGTAGATTGCCTGACGTGCAGGCTGATCAAAGGCGTTGACCGCGCCTGCTCCGAAGGCAATAACCAGGACGTGCCACACCTCTACCTGGTCCAGCAAGGTTAATGTAGCCAGTGTGGCTATCAGAGCAGCGTTCAGTATTTGAGTACTGAGAATCAGGACCCGTTTGTTGAATCGGTCAGCAACAACACCACCGACAAGGTTCAAGACAATGGCAGGAATTGCCTGGGCAAGACCAACATAACCGAGGTATAGGGGAGAGCCGGTGAGTTGATATATCAACCAGAGTTGACCAAACTGGAACATCTGGAATCCAGTAACCGAGGCAAGCGTGCCAAACCAGTAGAGACGGTAATTCCGGTATTGGAGAGCAGGCGGCATGACTAATAGTGCCTTCCACCCCGACCGTGAATGCTCGGTTGATTTCTTCAACTTCATGCTACTCACGGTCACTCCCTTTCTGTATAAACCCGACTGATAGCGACCCTGTTACCTGCCGGTCTCGTCCTTTATAGCATCCAGCCAGGCAGTCGACTTTAAATCTTTTTCAAGCAGGTATCTTATATAGTCTCGCATGATAGCTTCCAGTTCGATGTTAAGCCCGGAATCTATCTTCAGCCTGGTGGCGGTGTATAAGTCATAACTCAGCAGGAACCGGAGCACTTTCAGGGCGTTCACCGAAATCGGATAGACCGGGTACTGGCTCCGGTAGCTGCAATCGGGACACAGCACGCCGCCGTTAGCCGGGCTGAATGAGTTGGTAATCGGCTCCAGCGTTGCCCGGCAGGAAACGCACTGCTGGAGATGAGGACGGTACCCGACCCTGTCGAGGAGGTGCAGCTCGAAATACCGCAAGACCATCTCATTATCCTCGTTCTCACACAGCTTTTTCAGTGTTTCCAGCAGCAACTGGAATAAGGGATAGTTTTCGATATGTTCGGCGGTGAACTGGTTGACCAGCTCGGTGGCGTAGAGGGCGTATGAGGTCAGAAGAAAATTGCTTTTCAGTGGAAGAAAGCTGTCTATGGTCTGGCTGCCGGTAATCGTGTCCAGGTTTCTGCCCCGGGCAAGCGATACCAGGCTGTGCGTCAGAAGCTCCAGGTGCCCGGCAAGCTTGCTCTTTGTTTTCCGGAGGCTCCTGGCAAAACCCTGTATCTTACCGAAATCCGGCGTGTAGAGGGTGAGGATGGTATCCGCCTCTCCCAGCTTTGTCTTTTTTATTACTATTGCGTCCGTCTGATAATTCCGCTGACCTGTCATTTTCGATTAACCAAGCTGTTTCCAGTACTTCCTCTTCCAGCCGTCGGACTCTTTATATCTCGAGAACTCGTATCCCCAGTCGGGCGAGATTAACCGGGAATGATTATATTCGTCCTGCTCCATTTCATCTGCCGTTCCCGGACAATGGATGATATAACCGCCTTTCGCCGTAACCCGCTCGAACTCCTTCAATTCATCATCGAGCTTCCATCCGAGGGCATGCGAGGTGATGAGAACGTCGGCGAACCCATCGTGCAGCGGTATGGCGTGCTGGAAGCCTTCGATTACGAATACGTTTTTCAATCCCTTTTGCAGGGCTTTATCACGTATAAATTTTCTCAGTCGCGTTACCGGCTCGACGGCGTAAACATGCCGGGCGGTCATTGCAGCCTCGAGCGTTACTCTGCCCGTTCCCGCGCCAGTATCCACGACCACCTTTCCCTCCAGAGGCGTAATCGAAGTGACCTCCCTGAAATCCCATTTATGAAACTCCAGCCTGTCGTAAGCCTCGGGGCACTTGTTATAGACTATAAGGTCGGCAATCGCCCAGATTACCTTATCACTGCACTCCGCCAGTTCCTGCTGGCTGGCTACCGGACCGAACCTCGCCATTACGTGTTCTATGAAATCGGTGATGGACGGGCATTTTTTCTCCAGGAATGTTTTCACCGGCGGATAAGCCCACAGGACGGCGGCGAACTCCCTTTCCGGCACGTAACCGGGCAGGTAGCCTATCTGAAAGGTCTCCAGCAGGTACAGGTCCTCAACCCCCAGAGAAACACCTTTAAAAAGTCCCTTGAACAGTGAATAAGTCAT
>CAZCMK010000040.1:16418-18167 GCA_964499775.1 uncultured Dehalococcoidales bacterium
CGCCGTATCTGCCGGGCATTTCTCACCTCCACCTCAAGTTTACACGCTGCCCAGAATCATGGCAAGACAGATTACGGTGCCCGTTCCCATCATAAAAACGAGGGTAAGCCGGTAGGCGAGCTGCGGGCTCGGGCGCGCGGCGAAAAGCCAGGCGCAGACCAGTCCGACGGCAATGAAGACTATATCCAGGTACAGGTAGATATTACCGAATTCACCGGTAAAGTAAGCCGCCAGGCTCATTGCGTAGGCGATAAGCAGACAGACGGAGGTGAACCTTGCCGTGTTCTCTATGCCGTAGCGTTTCGGCAGCGTTTGGACACGGGTGACTTCGTCCTGGGCGAAGTCTCTGATATCTATCATCCCTCTTCCGCCGAACATGGCGAAGAAGAAAGTACCGGCGATAAACCACAGTCCGGGACTCAGCACACCCGCCGCCGCTCCCATTAGAGCATAGAGACCCTGCAAAAGCCCGAGCGTCAGTGCGCGGGTAAGGGGTTGCTCGAAGATGTGCAGGGCAAGGCCGACGATAATAGCCAGAGTGATACCCCAGGGGATGAGAGCCAGGGGAGAGACCGGTATGACGATAACCAGGCTGGAAATCAGGAAAATCAGGGAAAAGGCGAGTCCCGTCTTCGGGGAAAGAGAGCCGTCAGTATACGGGTTATGCCGTATCTCGGCGCGGGGTCCAACCACATCGAGGTCGCGGTCGGCTAAAAAATCCAGAGAGAAACCGCCCACCGCCAGGAGCCACCCTGCCAGCGTCATCCACAGGGAATTGACCACGCCGGCTCCGGCGGCGAAAGCCGCGCAGCCGGTAATCGACGCCACCATCACGGTGCGGTTAAGCCTCAGCAGCCAGAAAAAGGCTGCCGGCTTCGAGAAACGGGGGGAATTTTGGTCTGTCACTTTTTCTCTCCCCGCCTGAATATCTGCCACTCCATCCCCTGTATCCCCTTCCCCTTAGTAAAGCCTTGCCTTACAAGCACCTCCTCCGTGTCATTCTGAGCCCGCCTCAGGCGGGCGAAGAATCTCACTGGCTGATTTTAAACTGAGATTCTTCGTCATCCGCCTAGGCGGACTCCTCAGAATGACATTTGAGTTATTATCCTTGATAAGGGGAAGAGATATATAAGAGGGGCGGAGCCCCTCTTATATATCTTACTTATAAACTACGTTTTGAATGTATAGTCCCGTCGACTACAGTTCTTGTCTGCCCTCCAGTGCTCTGGTGAGGGTGACGTCGTCGGCGTATTCAAGCTCGGTGCCGAAAGGAAGTCCCCGGGCGAGGCGGGTAACCCTGATGCCCATGCCTGAAATCAGGTGGTGCAGGTAGAGAGCGGTCTGCTCGCCCTCGAGGTTGGTATTGGTAGCCATGATAACCTCGCTTACCTGGTTCTCACTGAGCCTGTCCAGAAGCTCCTTCACCCGTATATCGTCTCTCCCGACTCCCTCGGTGGGTGATATGGCTCCATGCAGGACGTGGTACAGACCTTTATAGACCCTGGTATGCTCAAGGGCTAATATATCCTGCGGCTGCTCCACGATGCAGATTTGACTCCTGTCGCGCTCCGCGCTGCTGCATATTCGGCACGGGTCGGAGTCGGTAACATTGAAACAGGAGGAGCAGAGTGTAACCTGCTGTTTTACCGATAGTATTGCGTCGGCGAGCATTTTAGCATTCTCTTCGGGATTCCGCAGCAGGTAATAGGCGAGACGCTGGGCGCTCTTGGGCCCGATTCCCGGCAGTTT
>CAZCMK010000041.1:0-3783 GCA_964499775.1 uncultured Dehalococcoidales bacterium
ACTATATCAGCCGCCCGTTCTTTACCGAGGAGAGCCCGTCTTCTAATTCTGCCGCAATAGCGAGGACAGCACTCTTCGTAGTCATGCTCCGTTACCAGCAGACCTCTTTCCAGTTCTCGGCAACCCGCCCCGGCGGGCAGGTCCTCCACCAGACCGATTAACCCGCCGAGCAATCCTTCGTCCCGGTACCTGAGGAGTAGATAGCTCATAGCCATCAACCGGCAGGACGGAGAGTTACCCGGTCTTATTTTAAAAAGGTGCCAGCTATCCGGGGACATTACCCGGGTTCGGGGCGACGAAACCCACAAGCTTTCGAGCCTTTCCGTCCATCTACTGTCCAGCCCGGGTACCCGGTAACTGTCACGGTACTGCCCGGACAAAAACCCCGCCGTTCCCAGCAGCAACGCCTGCCGAATGGCAAGGTATTCGTTCTCTGGAGTATTCAATCCGGTCCCGGCTTCGAGGACCTTCAGCGGTACCCGGCGGGCTAACTCTAGCAGAGCGAGTTTGTTTCCGGAGTAGCCCAGCGCACCCATTATCCCGCGGTAAAGCGACTGGTCCGCTCCTGTTTCGAGTATTTCGCTTTGAAACCTGCCTGCCTTAATAAAAAACCGTCTCTCTCCCGCCTTATCCAGTACTTCCGACACAAACCTTATGCCATGACGCCGTACACATCCGAAACAGGGAGTACCGGACGCCGCCGGATAAGATTCCAAATCGGTCAGCCAGCCTGCAGGCAGATTAACACATTCAGGAATGGCAAGGACGGGCACCTCTGTTCCATTCTCAAGAATGGTTGCGGTTCTGGAGTTATGTATCATCACGACGTGCAGGACAACACTGTTATAAGCCTTATCCAGATGGTGATGGTGATTTCTCCAGTCACCCGACCGGACATGGATTTCCACGTCTCCCTTTAACAGCTTCCCGCCGATTTCGATAACCGCGTCTCTGAAGTCCGCTCCCTGCCCATTGTTGATTCTGCCCGGGTATATTATTTTTACCGGCTGACCATCTTCCGTAGCCAGTCTTTCCTTCTCCAGCAGCTGGTACCGCCAGATTTTCACCAGCGTGTTCTCGGATAATTTTTCCATTGGCACGCCTGTCCAGATATCACCTCACGTATAATATAAAGGGAATATCCTGTATATTTTTTATGTCACACCATCCTGACATAACTCATGTGAGGAATGATAAACACTCCGCATTCTATCTCACATTATTACCAGAGGTAAACCGGTCACAACCTGTATGATACACGGAAACGTGTATCATACAGTACAATATACCTTACTTTTTTATTTCATACCCGGATACTGTTTCAGGAAGTACTGGAGCTACCGGTTGAGTTCTCTGTTGCCGGTAAGTCTGCTTTGTATTCGAAGCTGGCCTGTTCCGCGACTATAGAGAGAAGAGTGGAAGAAGCTCCTCTCGGTTTATAAAGCCCCAGTTCCCACTCGCTGATAGTCTGCTGTCTTGTACCCAGCCTGTCCGCCATCTCTCTCTGGGTCAAGCCCATATGCCGCCTCAGGGCTTTGATATCTTCACTGTTCCACTTTTTCCGTTTCGCCTGGTAGTGTCCTGCCATAGACCGATTTTACACGTTTTAGTGTAAACTGTCAACGAATCTTGCGCTTTGCTCTGTTTGCATCTGGTTGTTATTACCTCTCTCCCTTTCACTCAAAATAGTTATTCTATATACTAAATCATGGTATTGAGTGAGAGGGGGATAAAGGCCTGCGCTTTTCTGTATTTACCATGTGTAGAGGTTGGCATTGAATCAAACCATTAATCAAAAGGACAATGGATTATCCTATCTTCGTATTGACAGTTAGTCGGGCTACCCTTATCATTATGTAAGAAACGTAATTACTTACAGGAAGATAATCGAACGGCAGGCAGATAAATGAGACTTCTTAAAATACTGATATTGTTTGCGGCAGCATTTGTCCTTGCCACAGCAACAGCTATTACAGCTACTCCGGCATATGCTACCAGTGAAAGCATTGCACTCAGTATAAGTACAGGCGCTGTCGGGGAGGAAATCACCGTCACCGGCAGCGGTTTCGACCCCACAAACCAGTATGTAAACATTATCTTCGGTAGAAATCCCGGCAGCCTGATCGATTATACTACCGACATCTATGAAATCGTTAAAGTCGAGCCTCTTAATGCCGACGGTACATTCAGCACTACGTTTGCAGTCCCGGCTATGCTCGGCGGAGGTTCCACCTACGACACGGTTATTCAGGGAACCTACTATGTTTTCATAACCTACCACATCCCCCCGGACACAAACACCCTCACCGTACTCCAGATAACCCCGTTCGAAGTACTCGGTGGTAAGGCCACCATTACTCCCGGCAGCGGACCGGCGGGTACCGAGGTCACGCTCAAGGGTGAAGAATTCGGAAGCAATGAAGAGCTTCTCGTAATATTCGATGACATTGGCATAGGAATACTGGAAGGGGACAGGCAAACCAATAGCAGCGGGGCATTCAGTAATACAAAAATCATTATACCGGCGAGTACTGCCGGAGAGCATACCATAACCGTCAGCGGAAAAACCTCCGGGCATAAGGCCGGAGCTAAATTCACCGTAGAGCCGCATGTAACAATTGTGCCGTCACAGGGTGCGGTCAGCAGCACGATAACTACCAGCTGCACCGGATTCGGAGGCGGTGTAGAAATAACGGTTTTTTATAACGACGTGACCAAAAGTACGGGAATAACCGAAAGCAACGGAAGTTACGTATTCAGTCTACCCCCGTCATCCATGCAGGAAGGCAGCTATGTAGTAAAAGCGGTTGATTCACTCGGCAACGAAAGCCAGGTGAACTATAAAATATTCGACGCCGTCGTCAGTGTCGAACCCACTTCGGGCAGTCCCGGCTGGGAAGTCGAAGTCAGCGGCAACGGTTTTAGACCCAACAGGACGATTACCATCACCTTCGGTGGTTACGGTGTATCCCCCGATACAGAAACCGATGGAAACGGTGATTTCAGCGCTATATTTACCGTACCGCTGGGGACGATAAGAGTCTTTGAAATATCGATCACCGACGGTAATAGTACCAAGAAGGTCGATTTCGAGGTCCTCACCAGCGGCGATATTTATCCAATTACAAACAAATCCGTACCCGGATATGTAGGCACGGAAATAACCGTTAGCGGCTCGGACTTTATAGCCGGCAGGACGGCGAGCATTACCTACAGCGGCACTCAGGTCACCACCACGACCGTCAACAGCGACGGCACATTCTCAGCCACGTTTCTCGCGCCGTCCAGCAGCAACGGCGTACATACCATCGTTGCCAGCGACGGTACCAATACAAAACCGTACGCTTTCGTTATGGAAGCAATCGCCCCGCCAAAGCCGTTATCACTACTACCGGAACCGGGCGCCAAAGCCAAAGCTGAAGCGTATTTCGATTGGGAAGACGTGGTCGACCCCAGCGGCGTCACCTATACCGTCCAGATTGCGACCAGCGAGTCATTCTCGCAGGATACGATGGTGCTGGAAGAGACGGGTATCGAGCTGTCCGAATATACCGTCCCCAGGAACGACAGGCTGAACTCGGTCAGCCAGGATGCTCCCTATTACTGGCGCGTTAAGGCGGTAGATAGGGCTCTTAACGATGGTGAATGGTCGGATACCGGGACGTTTCACGTCGGTTTCGGTATGAGCTTCCCCCAGTCCGGTATATATATAATAATCGTGGCGGCAGCCCTGATACTGGCTACATTCACTTTCTGGCTGGGTAGAAAGACCGCCTATTACTA
>CAZCMK010000041.1:3883-5938 GCA_964499775.1 uncultured Dehalococcoidales bacterium
CCGCCTGAGGTGGACTCAGAATGACTTTTAAGGTAAAGCCCTAGTCTTGCTACGTGCTGGCACTGAGCATACGGATAATTCTGGTCTTCGCTGTTATCACGTCCAGGTCGTCCACCTTTTTTACCGCCGCCTGCAGGTCTCCTTCTTTAGCCAGATAGGTTGTCATCACCACCGGCACGGAACCTTTCGAAGCGGACTCTTTCTGGATAACGGCGGCGATGTTGATATCGTGCTTCCAGAAAATATCTGTTATCTTTGCCAGAACTCCCGGCTGGTCGACAACGCTGAATCTCAGGTAAAACCGTCTTTGAACATCCCCGGGCAGACCCAGGCTGAAAGCTTCCGCTGAACCGGGTATCGGTATTGCTCTGCCTTCGGCTATATCCAGCAGGTCTTTTATTATCGCATCCGCCGTGGGATACGGTCCTGCCCCCGGATTCACCAGACCGGATATGACCCCGTATTCGTCTTCGAGTTCGGTACCGTTATATGCTCCCTGGAGGGAGCCGAGTAATGAAATCCTGGGGACCAGCGCCGGATGCACCGCGACATTAAAAACCTCGTTATCGTGTTCGATTATTCCGACCAGTTTAACCGCATATCCGAGTTCATCGGCGTACATGATATCCTGCAGGTTGACTTCCGTGATTCCCTCAACGGGGAAGGGTCCCGCATGACGGTAAGAGTTGGTAATCAGACCGAGGAGTATGCGTATCTTGTTCTCGGTATCGTAACCCTGTATATCATCGGTCGGGTCCGGTTCGGCAAAACCCTCTTCCTGAGCGCCCTTCAAAGCCTCCTCGAACCCTTTTCCCTCTCCCGTCATTCTGGAGAGTATATAGTTGCAGGTTCCGTTCAAAATGGCATAAATCCTCCTGTATTTCTTGGCTTCCGAGCCTACAAGCCCCAGCTCGTGAATGAAGGAATGAGCGCCGACGAAGCTTGCCCTGATGCCGATACTCCTGCCCAGCTCCAGAACCAGCTTAAAGATGGTCTCGCCTTCTTTTGCCAGCAGCTTTTTATTGGCGGTAACAACATTCTTGCCCTTCCTGAGGGCTTCCATCTGTATGGTCTTTGCCGGCTCGATACCGCCGATTAACTCGATGACGATATTGATTCCCGGGTCATCGACAACCTGGTGCCAGTCCCTGGTAAGCATATCCTGCGGCAGCTTGATTCCCCGGTCGGTCTCGAGGTCAATGTCACAGACCTTCACCAGCTCCAGACCCGGAATCCCCTTCTGGTAAAGCAGCTCCACCACGCCGGTGCCGATATTGCCCCAGCCTATAACCGCTACCTTCTTTTTTTCAGCCATAAACGCGCTCCCTGCAGATACATTCTGGATAGCCAATATTATAGCGTAAGGGGAAGGGGTGTCAAACGATACTTTACCGAAAGAATAATCAGTATCATTGTAATTCCTACGGATAAAAAACCGGGTAAATACTTGACGGCACAGGTGTTTACTACTACAATGCCCTATATTATAACCAATTTTTCCTGATCTATCTTCACTACTTGATATATACACACATTCAATGAGGGGTACTAAATGGATACGGCAGCCGGAATAGTAATAACCGTTGTTGGTGTTATATATACAATTGGACTTATATTTACCTTACGTAAAATCCTTATTGATAAAAGAAGAGGGAATAAAGCGGATAGAAGATTGATAGCTTTAGCAATCTCAGGAGGTGTCGTCTTATTCCTGCTAATACTATCGTTAGTATTAGCACATAATTAGATATATACGAATAGTGACTATTTTCCCCTGGCTCCTCTCGGAGTGTAGCGGCCTGCGGCTTCGACGAGCAGCGCCAGGCTCATCAGGAAGTCGTCGTGCCCCTGTGACGGGTCGACGTAGAAGTTCATCGTCTGATTGGGACGGTACTGGATTTTCGCCCTCTCCATCTCCAGCCAGAATTCTTGATACTCTTCGGAGCCGTCGCCGGCGTACATCTTCAGCCTGCCGGAGTTGACCGCCGCCAGGAGGTTGAAACCAAGCCCGGACTTCGAGTGAGAGGTAAAGGAGAAAGGAATGACCGGAGAGCC
>CAZCMK010000041.1:6038-17756 GCA_964499775.1 uncultured Dehalococcoidales bacterium
AACCAAGCCCGGACTTCGAGTGAGAGGTAAAGGAGAAAGGAATGACCGGAGAGCCTATTGCCTGCTTTAGAAATGAGCTTACCGGTTGACCAACTCCGGTGGAATCGACAACCACGCGGCGGCAGCGCCAGACATTCTTCAGCAAATCAACCAGTTGCCCGTACAATGCGGTATGTTTTTTCCCCGTCCAGCGGTAGTGCTCGACCACCCTCACGACAGGTAGTTTCTGTATGGCGCCGCGCGCCGGAAAATCAAGCTCGCCGATGGTTACCACCGTGGAGTCCTGCCGCGGTTTTACCGCTCTCAATATTTCATCTTCGCCTTCCTCTGCTTCTCCGGCGAGGTCTATACCGGCGACATAGACTTTCCCCTTCTCGGGGCGGGTGCTCCTATGATGCCTCCCCTGGAGCTGTGCCCTCTGCTGGGGAGACAGGAACCCTCCTCCGCCGTGAATCGGCATCAAGCGGTACTGGGTCAGAAACAACGGATGGTTTTCGCCGAGCCGCTCTTTCTCCCCTTCCACGTAGGCAAGATAGTCGGGATTGTACGTGGCGACTTTCTGCCAGTCGTAGCGGAAATGGCGTTTTATGCCGTCCTTTTTCTCCAGCTCCTGTCCGGTCTGTTTAACTTCCTCTAAAAGCGTGGAGTCATCCCAGGTAGTGCCGTAATGGACGGTTGTCACATTGGTCGTCGCTCCCATGGGTTTGAACTCCTTGGTATATTTCTCCTTGCTGACATCCTGTGACTCATCCACCTCAAGCATTATGTGGGCGGTGTGCCCCACCACACTGGCGGACTTATCGGCAGAAAGGAAAATAGCCCTGGCATTCCCGAGCCTGACGATATATCCCCGCTCGGATGTCCAGATGCCGCTGAATCCGGCATCGTTCAGCCTGTCTTTCAGTCTGGTCATAGAGATGACGGTCTGCGGCCTGAAGGTTGGCGAACACTTCATCAGGTTTTGCGGTTCCGCCATATAGAGTGTCAGGAGCAATAGCTCGAGCTGAGCCGATAGCTCGTTTTTACCTCCCTGCCTAGCTATCTCGACACAAAAAGTCAACCCCTTTCTGCCAAATACGCTGTCCAGTACTGCCACGGCAACTTCCCTCTGGTAGGGACGCAGCCTGTTTAACCGGGAGATATTATTAGAGCTCATTTCTCCGGTATGACCTCATTATGCTTTATTCAGGTTTATCCCTTTTATTTTCCGAGATTGGCGCCAATGCCGATTCCTAGAGGGAGGGCAACATCTCGAAGAACATTGCTTATCGCTTCTTTCAGCCCTTTCCTGTCTTCTTTGCTGATGTTGTATCGGGTCCTGACCAGCCTTTCCAGAGTATTCGTAGCCTGCATAATGAGCTTGATATTCTCCGGGTCACGCTCGAGTAATGACATTATCTTAACTCTGAGCAGGGCGATTTCTTCATCGATACCTTCGACACGGGTAGCTTTATCGAAGTTCATCTGCTCTGTCTCATCTAGCACCTTGGAGTAAAAACCGTGTTTTCTGGCGTTCTGATTACCCTTGGGAGCGCCTCTTTTTCGATTCTGATTTTCCTGCGTCATTCCTTCCAATCCTCCTGTATATGGAGGTAATATTACCTACTAAATACACCACAATATTAGCACATTAGTTCTATTTTGCCCACATTGTTTTGTCGCTTTCTTAAACTATCGCACTTTTTAGTTACTAAAGAGAGTCCTTTGTTTTTACCGCATTAATATACTCACCCCCCGCCTGCCGAAGTCCGCCTAAGGCGGACGGCGGGCAGGCCTTACCCTTCAGGGTGAACCCTCAGGATGAACCCCTCTCCAACCAGAACCATCCAGATGAAGTGAGAAGATCTCATGGTTGGAGAGGGGTGTTAGAAGTGAGAGGGGGCGGAGCCCCCTCTCACACATCTCTCCCCCTTTCACACTGAATTATCATCGTTTACAACATCGAGGAACTGTGTGAGAGGGGGATTAAGGGGGTGAGTACCGCAATCCACCATGTTCAATAGGACTAATACGGTTAACAATTGATATTAGTGGATAAGCAGTATAAAATAGGCTGAACCACCATGAGTGTTGCCAGAGAGCTTTACAGACTTCAGGAAGTAGACCAGGAGCTAGAGTCCGACGAGCAGACCTATAAACGGATTTCCAGCCAGATTGGTGAGAGTGAGGCAGTCACCACCGCCAGAAACAGACTCAACTCCGAACGCCAAAACCTCGAGGAGATAAGCCATCAGCAGCATACCGTTGAGTGGGAGATAGAGGATATATCCGCCAAACTAACTAAAGTTGAAGAGGAGCTGTACAGCGGCAGGACCACCAGCCCCAAGGAGTTAACCGGCCTGCAACAGGAAATAGACAGTCTTAAAGCCAAGCGGAGTAAACTTGAAGACCAGGTGCTCGAGTTAATGGAGAAAGTCGAGCTGTCAACGGCGAACGTTACCAGCCTTGACACCGAACTTAAGAGGCTTGAGGCGGAATGGGAGAACCAGCAGAAGGAAATGTCTGCCGAACTAAAAGAGCTCGAAGCCGCAATCTCCGGTCTCAAAAACCGGAGGGAGTCACTGGTGGCGGAAATCGACCCTCAGTTAATCGAAGTCTACAATGAGCTTAAAAAACAGCGCGGCACATCCGTGGCAAGGGTTGAACAGGGAATTTGCCGCGGCTGCCGGATATCATTGCCCGTCACCGAGCTTCAGCGGGTAAGAAGTGGCGAGCTGGTACGGTGTAGTAGCTGCGGGCGTATCCTTTTCCTGGCTTGATATTTTGAGTATTAAAAAAGTAGTAATTCACACCGACGGCATGGCTGAACCCAATCCAGGACCTGCGGCGATAGGCGCTGCCATCAAGGACGAAGACGGCAAGTCTGTTGCCCGCATTTCACGGGCTATCGGCAGGGCGACCAATAACCAGGCGGAGTACAGGGCTGTTATTGCCGCCCTGGAGAAGGCTATCGAGATTGGCGCTGATACCGTTGAAGTACTGGCAGACTCCGAGCTGGTTGTCCGGCAAATCAACGAAAAGTACCGGGTGAAAAACGCCGCTTTAAAACCACTCTATCAGCAGGTCAAGCTGCTTCAAAGCCAGTTTAAAGTTTTCTCCATCAGTCATATCCCGCGGCGTTTGAACAAAGAGGCAGACAGGCTGGCAAGTACAGCCCTGAAGTAATCCGCTTATTCTTTAACAAGAGTAATAATACCTATCATTGCTAAAAGGGCGAGACCAGCACCAAAGTAGAAAGGAGCTGACGAGCTGACAACGTCCCACAGCACACCGGCAATCACGCTGGCCGCCACAAGGCTCAAGCCAACAACACCATGGTACAGACCGTAAGCTGTTCCTCTCTTATCCGCAGGAGCTAAATCAGCCACAAAAGCCCTGGCTACTCCTTGGGCTATACCGTAATAAATCCCGTAACCGGCAAAAAGAATCCATATCTGCCATAAACTTGACGACACCGCAAATCCCATATAAACCAGAGCATAAATAAACCAGCCCATGATGAGAACTCGTCTTCTACCCAGCTTATCCGAAAGCATTCCCATCGGCACGGAAAAAACAGCCTCAGCGGCATTCCAGAAGACAAGCATCAGTACTACATGGAGAAGCGGCGCCCCCAAATCCTGCGCCCTGAGTATGACAAAGAAATCGCTTGAATTACCCAGGGTAAATAACACCGTGACACCAATAAATATCCAGAAGCGACTATCAAAACTACCCCTTATTCCGGATAGAGTCATCTTGCTTGAAGTACTAATAATCTCTGAGGGTTCTCTCTTTCTTTCATGAACAAAAACCTGCAGTACTATTACCGCCAGTACCGCCGGAAGGACACCACCCATTACTAGGTAACGGAAACACCCCTGGGTAAGTTCTATAGCACCGGTACCCTGAACAAGGTACACAATGACAGCAGCTATAACCAGTCCCAGGAAAGCTCCGGTGGTATCCATAGCTCGATGCACACCAAAACCCTTCCCCCTCTCAGCACTGGAAACGGAGTCGGCAACCAGGGCATCCCGTGCTGAAGTACGGACGCCCTTACCAATCCTCTCTGTAAATCTGACTGCCAGAACTGCGCCCCAGACATTAGCCAGTAATAGAAATGGTTTAGACACGGTAGAAATACTGTAACCCAGCACCGCCAGGAATTTACGCTTGCCTATCCTGTCGCTCAGCCAGCCGCTGAATATTCGGACAACAGAATCGATGCCCTCAGATAGTCCCCCGACAATCCCGACAACAGTGCCCGCTGCCCCCAGTACATTGGTTAAAAAGAGGGGGACAAGGGTAAAAATCATGTCGCTTGAGACATCGGTTAACAGGCTGGTCAATCCCATGAAGAACACGTTGGGGTGAAGTCCCCAGATTTTTCTCCGGCTGGTGTAGTTCAGTTCTTCCAAAGTTCAACCCTCCTTAATTCAACCCCTGATAACCCAAGCAACCCATCACTATACATATAAATCTGTTATATATCGCAGCATTACCACATTGTCAAGCAACAGTTGATTATTCAATCGCTTCACCTTTGAGTTTACAGGCAATATATCGATGTTAAGAAACGATGGAATAGCATGTTTAATATGTTTGGCTATTGACGATAGTCATTATGTATGCTATTATTTGGACAATTAACATAATCAATATGAATATTAAGTAATTATGTAGCCTGAGGAGGATTAGTTATGCCAACTTGGTTACTAGTAGTACTGATAGTTTTGCTTATTGCCCTTATCGCAGTGTTCTTTATAGCCAGACGGCGCTAACGTTTTCACTGTTAGTTTTACGCCTCTAATCTCATATAAGCAGTAAAATGTTGGTATCATAAATAGCTTGAAAAGAACTTCTGACCTTCACCGGTCAAAAGGTAGCTCTCTAGCCTGATTAGCTGGAGAGCTTTTTTATCCGGCTACGGATTATAGCCGCAAGCGGGCAGACGATTACTTGACACTCATATCACCAATCGCTAAAATAACCTTTGTGCTCTTTTATGCCGAGGTAGCTCAGGCGGTAGAGCAGCGGACTGAAAATCCGCGTGTCACCAGTTCGATTCTGGTCCTCGGCACCACAAACGAATAAGCATATTGTTAAGAGCGGAAGTAGTTCAGCGGTAGAACGCCTCCTTGCCAAGGAGGAGGTCGCGAGTTCGAACCTCGTCTTCCGCTCCACTTTTTTTTAGACTAATTTGCCTTGACCCTCTGTCTTTGCTAATATTTACCTGTGAGGATACGTGCCTTCGAACTGAATGAGCCACTGCCCGAACTCAGGGAGCCGCATGCCATTGCCATGCTGCGTCCCTGGGTGGACGTGGGCAGCGTGGGAACTCTGATATTATCCTGGCTCGAAGATAAACTCGGAGCAAAGGAGCTTGGCAAGCTAGCCAGACCGGGCGACTTCTTCGATTTCACCCGCCACCGGCCTACCAGTTACATCTCCGGAGGACGCCGGCGGGTAACCGTGCCCAATACCTATGTTACTTACAGCAAACAGGAGTCGGGCAACGACTTTATCTTTCTGCATCTGCTCGAGCCTCACCACCATGGAGAGATATATGTCGATTCGATACTACAGCTCATGGCAAGGTTTGGGGTCAAACGTTACTGCATCCTCGGTAGTATGCACGACTACGTTCCCCATACCAAGCCCCTGATAGTCACCGGCGAAGCCAGCGGAGAAGAGACACGCCGCCGGCTCGCCGAGAATGGAGTGGAGTCCATAGAATACCAGGGACCCACGTCGTATTGTTTCATGATATCGCAGCGCGCACCCGATATGGGGATGGAAACAATGAGCCTTATAGCCCATCTGCCGCAATACACCCAGATGGAGGAGGACTACAAAGGTACTATCAGGATTATGAATATAATCTCTTCCATATACGGTGTCCCGGTTAACGATGCGTACGTGGAAAAAGCAGAGCGGCAGCAGGAGCAGATTAACATAGCACTGGAGAATAACCCGCAGCTCAAGTCAATCGTGAAACAACTGGAGATTCACTACGAATCACGCAACGAGCAGCAGCAGGAAAAAGAGACTCCCAGGCTGTCGCCCGAGATAGAAAGATTCCTCGCCGAGATGGACAAGCGTTTCAGAGAAGGCTAAGCCTGACTAGATATCCAGTATCTGCGCCACTCTCTCCTTGTGATACTATATCCGTCTCTTGCCGGGGTATTATCAGCCAGCAACAAGCTATCTTTTGAAGGAACAGCCGTTTCCGTTCTTTTATTCCGGCTACCAGTTGGGATTCTAAAGATATTTAATCCGTTATTTATTCCCTGGGAAGTCCCAGCGCTCTCTGGGCGATTATGTTCCTTTTAATTTCCGAAGAGCCGGTCTTGATGGTATCCCCCCGCGAAAACAGAAAGCTTCGCTGCCAGATACCGTGTTCAACGGCGTGTTTCGAGTCCCTCACCAGTTGAGCGTACGGACCCTGAAGCTCCAGGGCGAATTCCTGGAGGCGCTGGCCCAGCTCCATCTGCATGATGCTGCTGATAGTACTCTCCATGCCCGGGGCTTCACCTTTAATCTGCCGGGAAAGGACACGAAATCCTATGTATTTTATAACGCTGGCTTCGATATAAAATCGGGCGAGCTTCTGCCGTACCAGAGGGCCTTTTGACAACGGCTGCCCGCCACTCTCCAATTTCCCTGCCAGCTCGATTAAGTCCGTCACAATACTCATCTGCCCGGTAGCTGAGCTTGCATTGGTCCGTTCGAAATCCAGAGTAGCCATAGCCACGTACCAGCCTCTATCCTTCTCCCCTACCATCAGACTCTTCGGTATACGTACATCATCGAGGAATGTCTCGGTAAACAGAGTACCTCCGGTCATATCTCTTATCGACCGGACAGTCACGCCGGGAGAATGCATATCGAGAAGGAAATAGGTCAGCCCTCTGTGTTTGGGAATATCGGGGTCGGAGTTTGTCCTCACCAGAAGGATAGCCCAGTCCGACCAGTCCCCCTCGGTTGTCCAAATCTTCTGACCGTTTATTATAAAGTCGCCTCCGTCTTCAACACCGCGCGCTTGAAGATTCGCCAGGTCGGAACCCGCCTCGGTCTCGGAGAAACACTGGCTCCAGATATCCTCGGCGCTGATAATCCTGGGGAGAAACCGCTTCTTCTGTTCCTCGGTGCCGTAAGCCATTATGGTAGGTCCCGCCCAGCCAAGACCGACGTCGTTTGTCGTCCCGGGAGCACGGTGTCTGGCAACTTCCTGATTGAAGACATACTGCTCCACGACCGTACCGCCGCGGCCGCCGTATTCTTCGGGCCAGGCTATACCGACAAAGCCGGCATCGAAAAGCTTTTGGTGCCACCACACCCTGAACCGGTTATACTCGTGCGAGTTGGTCTCCAGCCCGATGACATTCCGGTTCAACCACCATTCCGGGAGTTCCTTCATATGGTCATCGAGCCAGTCGCTGACCTCTTTCCTGAAGGCTTCTTCTTTCGGCGATAATCTAAAATCCATATCTCCGGCCCTTTTCCGAACCGTTCTATCCCGCTATTTTACCAGTTAATCAAACATCACGCACCTGTTTACCCAGCATTTCCGATATGTAGCCGTGATGTACCTTCACGATAATGGGGTCGAGGTAAGGAAGGAGGAGCATCTGCCGCTCTTCATCCATATAGCGGAAGCCGCACCTGTGAAGTCTCCGACAGTCCGGCGAGCCGCATTTACACTCCCAGACCTGCCCTCCGAAGTTGCACTGGCTGTATTCCAGGGTCAGCTCCTCGTCTTTCTCGATATCACGCATGGCGATGACGTATGAAACCCCATCGATGGTATAGAGGAACGTATTGGGGTCGCATGAATGGTTGGTATAGCAATAAGGCTTGTCGGTCAGCACCACTGTACCATCGGCATACCAGTGACAGTGATGGAGAAGTTCGCCTTTTTCAGGGTTCAGAGGACAGTCATCGGTAATTTCCCTGACGATTTTTACCCTGGATATAAGCGAATTTTTTGAAACAGGCTCGGTGGTAAAAACACCTTTACCGTGAATAGCAGAATTTCTGACTTCAAGAGACATAGGTCACCCCCAGTCTATTACGTATTATAATATGTGACCAGCGGATGTGATGACCTAATTTCTCATGTCGGAGCACCCCTTATATTTTGTTACTTTTAGCGGTCAGGCTCTTTTCTTTTTGTTTGATATATAGTCCACCAGCAGGTACTCTCCCAGCCTGTCCGGGCTGGTATAGAATACCCGTCCCTTATTCATGCGCGCCATTCGCTCGACGAAATCACCCTGGAACCTGCCCCCGAATCCTCCACGGAAACCCCGCTGGAAACCGCCGTGGAACGGGTCACCCTCGAGCATGAAGGTATTTATCACAATGCCTTTCTGAGTGCAGTACCTTACCTCTCTCATCGTCATCTGAATAGTACGGGGAGAGGGAGGTAACTGGAAGTAGAGACGCTCGCCCTCGAAATGCGCCGTGGGCTCTCCGTCCGAAATCAGCACTATCTGCTTATTGGTGCTTCTATCCCTATCCAGCAGCTTCCTGGCAAGATACAGTCCGTGCTGAAGGTTCGTATAAGGGTCGAACTCGTCCCAGGTCATATAGGTCAGTTCTTCCTTCTTTATCTTGCGGGCATAGCTGGAAAAACCTACTATGTACAGGCTGTCCTTGGGATACTGGCTCCTGATAAGCCCGTCCAGAGCAAGGGTCACCCTCTTGGCTGCCTCGAAGTTACCGCGCATCGGCATGGACAGGCTCAGGTCCAGCAATAAAACGGTGGCTGACCTGGTCACCTCTTCCGTCCTGTACACCTCAAAATCTTCGGTGCTCAGCTTCACGGGTAGTTCCCCCGGTTCACGGTAGATGGAATTCATGATTGTCTTCTGCAGGTGGAGTTGAAAGTCGTCTCCGAACTCATACGGTTTGGTCTCCTCGATTCTTTCTCCCCCGCTACCTCTCAGGTTGAGTTTATGTCCGCCGATACGGTCTTTCTTGAGCTGGGCGAATATGTCCTGTAAAGCCTTCTGGCCTATTTTTCTCATGCCGCGCGGGGTCAGCTCGTACCTTTTTCCATCCCAGCGTATATAGCCTGCTTCCTCCAATGCTTCCGTTATACCACGCAGCTGCTCCAGGTCCTGTACCGCATCGTCTCCCAGAAGCTCTCTTACCAGCTGCTCGTCCACCTTATCCAGGCTGTGGTTAAACCTGGAATCTCTGAACTGCGATTCCAGCTTGTCCATCTTCTGAAGCGTTTCCATCAGTTTCAGGGCTTCGTTGTATGATACCGACTCTTCACCGGAGAAGGGATACTGGTTCTGCAGCATATCACCGGGAAAGAGTCTCTCCAGATAAGCGCCCAATTTCGCCAGCTCGAACTGCGTCGTTTCGTCGAGCATCGACTGCAGTATGTTCTGTAGCTCAGCCCTGTCTTCAGGTGACAGGCTGTTCATTAAGGACTGCGCCTGGGCTATCTGATTTTGCAGGCGCTCAATCAACTCATCGAGGCTACGTGGAGGGTCGGGACCGAAAAAGTCGCCGAATTCATCCATAAACCCTTCGAAGTCCGGCTCCTCACCCTTCATCCTCTGTTCCAGCATCTGGTTCAGGGCTTCCACCATGTGCCTCATACGGGCAAGAGAATCGGCATCCAGGTTTTTCACCCGCTCTACGAGGTCACGACCATACGATTCCATGGCGTGCTTTTTCAGCATATCCATCAGTTCCTGGAACTGCTGTCTCGCTTCCTCGTCCATGAAATCGTATTCCGTCAGTTCCCTTATCTTGCCGCCTACATCCGGCGGTAAACCGTCCAGTTTCTCCAGGTTCTGCGCCGCCCTGTCTTCAAGTGTTTTCAGCAGCCTCTGCTGCATCTCGGGGTCAAGCTCTTCCGAGCCTTCTTCCGCTTTATTCCTGGCTTCGTCCAGCTTCCTCTGAATACCTTCCCGCTCAGTCTTCAGGATGTTATCCAGCTTTTCCCGTATATCACCCATCACGGAATCGAGATTATACTTATTGAGCTGCTCCTGTTTCTGACGGCGCAGCCTCTCTAGCATTTCCTGAATATTGGGCATCCGCCTTCCCTGGCTGTCCTTTAAACCCCTCTGTTGCAGAAGGCGCAGCGAATACGAGATGTCTCCGTAGGACATCAGGTTACGACCGAGCTCATCCATAAGCTCGTCTGCGTCAAGCTCGAATATATCCTGGCTTCCGTCCCATTCCGAATAACGATAAATACTCATATCACTGCCTGTATACGGTCTTGCCGCCGCTCCTGGATTTATTCAACCTTTTATTCAGGTGCAGTCCTTCGAGAATGAACTCGACGGCGGAGGCTATCACCTCCGGTTTTTCAGAATCGGCTACCACCCCCAGCACATCGGTGAAACCTATCATTTCCTTGATATTACCCATGTATGACCTGGCGCTCATCGTATTCGAGACTTCCACGCTGAAGCCGCCGATGAACTGGATAATAATATCCTCCAGTGCGTCAGCCCGGTAGTACCGATTGAAAACACTCAGTACCGCTTTCCTTATCAGGTCGTTAATCAGCTTCTCTTCAACTGTATCTTCAAAGCTCTCAAGCTCTATCTTGCCGCTGGTAGACGCCTGTATGAAAGGAAGGTCGCTGATGCGGGGGACGGCGAGCTTTTCGTTAAGAGCTACAGCCCGTCTGATAGCGTTGCTTAACAACGTCTCATAATTGGCGATGGATGTCCGGACACTCACTCCGGAACGCTGGTTGATATCCGGGCTCAGCCGGGCTAGATGCGTTACCTCGGCGATTATTTCCTCCATATACTGCGGTACGTAGTATTCGAAATCATCGCCGCTGAACTGCCGCCGCTCCGCTTCAACGATTGTCATTTCATCCTCGATAGTATCGGGGTAGTGGGTCCTTATCTGGGCGCCGTACCTGTCCTTCAGCGGGGTTATAATCCTGCCGCGGTTGGTATAGTCTTCAGGGTTGGCGCTGGCGACGAGGAAGATATCGAGAGGGAGCCTGATGCGATATCCCCTTATCTGGACGTCCCGCTCCTCCATCAGGTTGAAAAGTCCTACCTGCAACCTCTCGGTGAGGTCCGGCAGCTCGTTGATGCAGAATATACCCCGGTTCGTCCTGGGAATAAGACCGTAGTATATAGTAAGTTCGTCGGAAAGGTATCTACCCTCGGCAACCTTTATCGGGTCTACGTCCCCTATCAAATCGGCTATGGATATATCCGGTGTAGCCAGTTTCTCGCCGTATCTCTCCTCTCTCGGCAGCCAGTCTATCTCAACGGCGTCACCCTCTTCAGCCACTTTTTCACGGCACCAACTGCATATAGGAGAGAGAGGGTCGTCATTGATTTCACAGCCTTTGATAACAGGTATCTCTTCATCGAGGAGGTTTACCAGCGACCTCATAACCCTCGACTTTGCCTGTCCCCGCTCGCCTAGAAAGATAATATCCTGTCCGGCGATTATGGCGTTCAGAATCTGGGGTATAACGGTATCATCGAAGCCTATTATCCCGGGGAATACAGTCTTTTTCTTCCTAATCATCGCTATCAGGTTACGTCTCATCTCTTCTCTTATCGAGACGGGCTGATAACCCGAAGCCTTTAGTTCACCAATCGTCTTTGCTCTCTTACGCTTAGCCATACCACCTCACAACTTTCCGGTTTTTTATTGGGAAAAAGAAGGATATAATCAATTCTACCACAGCGAATATTCAAGAATAAAATTAATAGGTTCTGTTTGCAT
>CAZCMK010000042.1:0-17466 GCA_964499775.1 uncultured Dehalococcoidales bacterium
TTTACTCCAGGATATCCCCGCTTACGAAGTCTATCTCGTTCAAGGGGTAAACGAGACCGGAAGCGATGTTGCTGATATGGGAATTGATACGCTTGAAATAGCGGGACAGCATCGCCGTCACTACCGCTTCGTTCGTTGAAACTTCCGCCTCAAACAATTCGTTCAGTATGCGGTCACATTCACGCTTTATCGGAGTGTAATTTTTCAGAATATCGTTTGCCAGTTTTACGTCCGAATTTTTAAATGCCTCTCTTAACACAGGGAAGCTATCGGCTATATTCTTTTGAGTGGGTAAAAGCCTGGTAAAGAATTTTATGTCTTTTATCGTACCTCTATACAATACACCCGCCTCGAAGATATTCTTCGAATAGTCGCCTATCCTCTCCGCATCTTTAACCAGACTCATAAGTACCAGACAGCCGGATATATCATGACTCGGTCTTATAGTGAGGTGTTCAAACAGGAGCCTGCGTATCTCTTTCTCCTGGTTATTGACTTCTATATCCTTATCATAGAAAGACTGCGGTATACGCTCTATATTTTCCTCAGTACTTATCACCCGCCACGCCTCGTTATAGAGATGTTCATCTCCGCTTATCATATCGATAAACAGTTCAATCGCTTTTTTTATCAGGGGTGAACCCCGCAACATATCCATCAACTCGTTTGTCATAATCTACCTCCCTCCCGGATTATGTCTCAGGCTCCTACCGCGTTAAGAATACTATCAAAAGCGGTAGAATGAAAAAGACACCTATAACGAATATAAACGCCCATTTTTTAGATTCAGCAGCAACATTCCCTAACCGGGTTGCGCAGTATATAGGTATTTTACGTAACGGTAAAAATATGATTGTACCATAAATGTTAAACACAAGGTGAGAAAGCGCAACGGTAAGCCCTATCGTTGTCACAGAGGCTCCATTATCCGAGCTTATCGTAGCCAGGGAGGCCAAGATGGCGGTAATGGTGGTGCCGATATTAGCCCCCAGAGTAAATGGGTAAGCACGGTCCAGCGCCAGAAAACCCGCCGCAACCAGCGGGACAATCATCGAGGTGGTTACGGAACTGCTCTGGACTACCGCAGTTAAAAGCATCCCCAGCATAAATGCCGTAAATATATTTCTGAATATGTATTTATCGATGACTCTCTCTGTGGTGTTTATTACCAGCGACCGCATCGTCTTGACCAGATAAATAAGAGAGAAAATGACCAACGCAATCGCCATGACAAGCATAACGATACCTACCACCACATCCGAAACGCCGAAGGTATCCGCCAGAAAGTGCTGGAAACCCCTGGCAACCGGGTCGATAACCAGTTTAAGAGGGCTGGTAAACGTGACACCGCCCACGCCCTGGAAAACATCGGTTAGGAAAAGAGCCGATTTTTCAATGATATGAAAAGTCATCTCAAGCGGGAAAAACACCAGAATCGTGAAGATATTAAAGAAATCGTGCATGGTGGCGGCTGTAAAAGCCCGCCTGAAGTCTTCCTTTCTGGTGATAAAAGTTAGTGAGACAAGCACATTAGTAATGGTTGTACCCATGTTAGCGCCCATAACCATGGGTATAGCCGCCTCTATGGGAAGAACGCCACTACCTGCCAGACCTACTATCAGCGATGTAGTGGTGGATGAGCTCTGGATTATACTTGTTACCAGAATTCCGGTAAATAGACCGCAGAAGGGATTCGAGTACATACTGATGAGGTTTTCTGCAAAATCCTGGCCGAAGAGCTTGAAAGAAGTGCCGGTGAATTTTATGCCGAGTAAGAAAATATAAAGAAGTGAAAGAACGAGGACGATTTTGAGGAGAGTGGAAAGTCTGAGCGTTTTAAACAACTAGACCTTCTCCAAAAACGGATTCAGTGTAGTATCCATCCGTAACTCATTTTATTATATCAATGTCCCTTTTTCAAGCGGATATTATTCGCCGCTATTCTCAGTGAAGGCTGGTATCATAGTAGCTCCGGTTGCCGCCTTCCCTCTTTGCCTGGTAAAGCGCTTCGTCAGCAGCAGCCATCACCTCGCTGGCTTCAGTTCCGTTATCCGGCCAGCTCGCCAGGCCGAAACTTGCGGTAATATTTACATCACCATTTTTCAGCCTGGATTCAAGGTGCTTGCGGACCCGTTCCGATACCCGGATAGCGGCATTTATTGGCGTATTGGGAAGGAGTATGGCAAACTCATCGCCACCGTACCGGAAAGCCTGGTCAGACTTTCTTATCGATTCTCTTAATATACTCCCGGTCATGGCAAGTAGTTCATCGCCGGCAAGGTGACCAAACCGGTCATTGATACTTTTCAATGAATCAAGGTCAAAAATTATCAGGGAGAAAACACCGCCATAACGGGTATGACGGTTAATCTCATTAACGATGAGCCCGTCCATTGAACGCCGGTTGAGAAGCCCGGTAAGTTCATCGAAACGAGCCTGCTTTAAGATTTTATAGTAAAGCTGAGCATTTACTACGGGCATGACAATCTGCAAAGCCACCCGCTGGAGGAAATTCACCTGCTTCTCGCCATACGAGTCCGGCCGCCGGGCAGCCACAATCAGACTGCCGATAGCTTCATTCTCCTTCATCAGTAACGGAATGCAGGCGAGAGAGCGAATTCCCTTCTCCAGACGCTCCGCGTCCGTGATAAACAGACTTTCTTTTTTCAGGTCAGGCTCAACCAGCGGTATTTTGGATGCCACTACCCGTTGAGTAGCACTCCCTTCAACCGGCAGCCGTTCTCCTGCCTCCCAGATCGAGCCTATCTCGGAATAAGTACCAATTATATTCAGACCTTCGCTATCAACTATCGTTAACGCCGCCCAGTCGATATCAACGAGTGTTTTCAACTCTGTTATAAAGCCACTGTATACTTCCTGGATATCCAGGTTCGATGTTATCACCGCGATGCAGCGGTTGAGCACGGAGAGTTCTTCCTCACTTACGCTGAGCTGCTCTCTGAGGTACTCTTTCTCCATACCCGATGCCACGTTATCGGCAATATCACTTATCAGGCTTATATCTTCATATGAAAATCCGTTGGAGTCCTTTTGTTCCAGAACCATTACACCTACCAGCAGGTCACGACTCAACAACGGCACAAATAGTCCCACCTTGTCCAGCGTTACTTCTTTCACCCCTTCCTGCCATAAGCGTTTCAGGGCTTTTTTTTCTGCCAGATTCTCACCGGTCAGCGGCTTTTTCTCCTGAATCAGACGTTGTATGAACGCTTTATTCATACCCGGTCCGAGACTGTACAGGGGGTTGCTTTTTACAGCAGGTCGGCAGCAAAGCACAGAAAGGTCTTCACCATTACCATCAAGGAAAAGCAGGCAAATCCGTTTACAGTTGAAAGCTCTAGCAACATGTGATACCAGAGATTTACCCTGCTCCTGAAGACCAAAAAGACTATAAACGCCTGCGGCAATGTCCGATATTAACTGATTACCCACTGAAACCTCTCTTCAGGACAAGTCTGCTTTCCGGGGGTGTATACCTGAAAAGAATATACCATTGTTTACCCCCGGAATACTACTGCAGTATAGACCCGCCGCCTATGAGTTTCATCACTTCTTCCTGGTCATTGCAAAAAGCCATTACGCTTTCGCGGGCAATTTTACCTTTACGATAAAGGTTAGCAAGTGCATGGTCAAACAATATCATACCCTGGCGGGCATTGGTCAGTATGACGTTCGGCAGTTGATGAATTTTACCATCGCGGATATTGCTTCTCACCGCCGGGCTTGCCAGCATAACCTCTATAGCGGGTACCCTTCCTCCTGCGTTAGCCGTGGGTATAAGCGCCTGGCACAGGATACCGCTGAGAAGAGATGCCAGCCGGGACTGCACTGTAGGACGTTCGTAAGGCGGGAAAAGGTCTATTACTCGTTCAACGGACTGAGAGGCACTCGGAGCATGTCCGGTGGTCAGTATCAGATGTCCGGTCTCGGCTATGGTAAGCGCCGCCGAAGCCGTTTCCTGGTCTCTCATCTCTCCGACGAGGATAACATCCGGGTCCTGCCGGAGCACGTGCCGGAGTGCTTCTGCGAAAGACTTCGTATCACCGCCGAGTTCTCTCTGGGTTATCGTGCACAGATTATTTTCATAGACAAACTCTATCGGGTCCTCTACGGTGACCACGCGGCGGCTTTCCGTATTATTCAGGTGATTAATCATCGCACTTAACGTGGTCGATTTACCGCTACCCGTGGGCCCGCTGATTATCACCATGCCACGGGGTCTGAGAATAAGCTCTTTACAAACTTCCGGTAACCCCAGTTGGTCGATATCAGGGATAGATGAAGGCAGAAGACGGACAACAAGGCTCGTAGTACCACGCTGTTTGGCGGCATTACACCTTATCCTCCCTACGCCGGGAACTCCGTAACCGAAGTCCAGTTCAAGGTCACGCTCGAATTCCGCCCTTTGTTCTTCGGTGGTTACCTGCCTGAGAATTTCATCTATACCATCGGGTGTCATTACCTCCGTTTCAGGCACAGACTGCATCGAGCCGTTTATTCTGACTAACATAGGACTATGAGCAACAATATGGATATCAGAAGCTCCCTTCTCTGCCGCCAGCTTGACCATAGATATCATATCCATATCTCACTCTCCTATTGTAAGGACTATGGTAAATTTCAATCCTCCGTCTTCAGTCCTGGAAATGCCCACTATGGTAATCTCATCGAATTTCCCGCTCGCCTCCAGCTTTTCAAGATAAACCATAAGCCTGTCTTCATCCGGCGAGTTGCCGTCCAGGGTTAAAGCGCCCCCGGCTGAAGTGGCGGTGGTCAAAGTAATGGCACTCGGAAGGTTACCCAGTACAACCTCCACGCTACTCACCCAATCGGTCTCCACCAGGAGGCTGCCCGCTAATGTAAACGCCATAGTGCCGTCTTCCTGCCCCGCCATGTCCGTTACCGTGATATCACTGAACCTGCCGGTGGAATCAAGATTTAAAATGTAGGTCAGAACCGTTTTCTCGCCCGGTGCAATTCCGCTTATCGTCAATATGCCGTTATCATGGGTAACACTGGTCAGCGTAACACTGCTTGGCAGGTTTGCCATGGTTGCTTCAATATCCCGGTTAACACCGGTACTCAACTGCTCAAGGTCACCGAGTGCAACCGTAAAATTCTGTTGAGCGGTTTCCATGTCCGTAACCTGTGTTTCCAGGTCTTCGACGACACCTCTCAATTCCACTGCCGTTGACTGGCTTTGCTGAAGAAGCTCGTTAGTATTTGCCAGACTGGCTTGCTTTGAAGTAATGCTGGCAGACGTGGTCTGAACAGACACAACCAGACCGACCAATATAATCACCGCCGCCGCAATGCCCAGCATTTTCAGTATATTGCCGGAAGAAATCGGCTGGGGTCTGTATATCTTAGGCAGCGCATTCAGATTTACCACTGACGACCCTCTAAGTTGACCGGAACCCGTCTCCTGGAGAATCAAACCGATGTTAGCCATGTAAGCCAACGGGTCGAAGCCCACGGGATTTTCAAGAGGTGATGGCAGCAACAGTACAGTCCGTCCGACCTCCTCCGATAGCATCCTGCAAAATTCCGATTCATCACCCAGATGTCCGGAGGCAAAAACCGGTACATCGGCTTCAACCGCCGTATCCGGATTGTTTGTGTTATAGAAGGTGACGGTCCTCTCCAGCTCATCCCTGATAAGCGGCAATTTATCCTGCCAGGATAAATCCGGCCCGGGGAAAGGTATGGTACGTATAGGCTGGGGCACGCCGTTCACCATGACCACGATGTCGAAGTCAACCTCCTGGACATCCACGATTACCGCTGTCTTTTCCCGGGCTACTCTGGCGAGAAGGAGGGGTTTCAAATCCATGAAGCTTGGTTTTAGTCCCACCTGGTGCAATACCTTAATAATAGGATCGAGGGTCCTGCGGGGTATGGCTGTCAGAAAGACCTGGGTATTCTCCTCCGGAGCCGGTATTGTCTGCCAGGACAGATAAAGCTCATCCAGAGGTACCGGCAGCAATCTCTCAGCTTCACGTCTTACCGCTTCATCGAGTATTTCTCCGGGCAGTCTGGGTAAAAGGATAGGCCTGGTCAGGCAACGGATACCACTTATACCAGCGATTACTTTCCTTGCCTTTATCGACTGAACATCAAGCAACTGCTTGATTTTTTCAGCTACGGCTTCCTCTTCGAGTATTACGTTGTTTTCAATCAAGCCCGGCTCTAACTGTAACTCGGCCCACTCTTTTATCTGCGTACCATCAGCCATCATTGTCCGGACGGCTGTATCAGAAATATATATTGTAACTATCTGTTTAGCCATAATCAGTCACCCTGATATGTATAAATCAGCAACAGAATATCGGCTGAAGGCTCTGTCTCGCTATCCGCTTCCGGTACATTCATCCTTATCGATTTGATAAAACCGGTAGGCAGGTAGCTATTTAAGGAAGTGATGAAATCAACCAGGTCACGGACATCTCCTTCCACTATTATATCAATCGATACTACGGTACAATTGATGTCCTCAAGAACATCAATCCACGCACTGGGAGAAGATAAACCGATAACTTCCACATTACTGGACTCGGCGATATCAAAGACTATACTGCTTGCCCCGACATTCCCTATTTCCTGAGACATCAAAGCCTTAACGGCATCGTATTGCAGAGTAATCTGGTCGAATTTTTCCTCAAGCTCCGCTCGTTGAGCAGTTAGCTTTTCAGGATTCGCCCGTGCGAGGTTCTGCTGGGCTGTGACAAGCTCACTGTCTACCCTGTCTTTCTCACCATACCGCTGAAAGGCAATCATGCCCAGGCTCGCTACAATTATTACGTATACCCCTATGCCGATAAAAAGGAAAGTATTTTTACTTATGTTCAATATTCACTCCAGTGATAAGAGAGTATTGTTAGAATCCCTGTCCGTACATAGCAGTCATAGCCGACATAAGAGTCATTGCGATAAGACCTACTATCCCACCGATAACCAGTGTCATCGTCGGCTGTATGAGACCGATCATCGTTTTTATCCTGTCATCAGCCTCCGTCTCATAGCTGTTTGCTACTGCAAGCAGCGTGGTATCGAGACTACCGGTTTCTTCGCCAACCTTAACCATCTGTACCATCATCGGCAGAAACAGTTTGTTTTTAGTCATGGGTCCGGATAAACCTTCTCCTTTTATCATATCGGCATGGACCTGACTAAGCGCCTCCGCCATCACTTTATTGCTGCTGCCTTTCACTGCAAGGGACATGATTTCAGTTAGAGGCAGACCCGAATGGTACAAAAGCGATATACTCCGGCAAAAACGAGCTATTTCACTGAGAAGCCTTACCCGCCCGATAAGCGGCAGTTTAAGCAGCATTTTATCCCAGTTATACCTACCGGCCGGCGTTTTAACATAGAAGTAAATAATAGCAGCGAAAGCTACTATACCCAGAGTAATAATAAGACCGTGCTCTTTACCCTTTTCACCCATAGTAATCAGTACCTTGGCTATAGCGGGTAATTCAACACCAAGCGACGTGTATAGACCCGTGAAAGAAGGCAGTATAAACATTATTAAAAGGGTTATCACTCCTATAGCTATTACAGCGGTAATAGCAGGCATCATAAGAGCGCCTTTCACCTGTTTGGTGGTGGCGATTTCTTTTTCCATGTAGTCGGCTACCTGCCTCAATACCATCTCGAGGTCGCCGCTCTGCTCGCCGACACTTATCAGGCGACTGTAGAGCGAAGGGAACACTTTTGGGTGCTTTTCAAGACCTACCGAAAGCTGACTGCCACCCCGTACCTCGGTGACTATCTCGGACAGGACTTTCTTCAATGCCCGGTTGGTGACCTGCTGTTGAAGCAGGTCCAGAGAAGCCGCAATATCGGTACCGGATTCCAGAAGCATTGCCATCTGCCGATAAAGAAGTATTATTTCAGCGGGTTTTATCTGGTATAACTGTGATACTAATGTATCCGAGCTGAAAAACGGGGTATACGGTTTAAGGCTGATTGCCTTATAACCGGCATAATCCAGCAGTTCATTAGCTGCCTGGTCATTCATAGCGGACAGCTTTCCTTTAACTACCTCACCTTTTACATTATAAGCAACGTACTGATAATCCATTCAGTCCCCGTTCTTACTTATACTCCTCAGAACACACCAGCCGGTGGTCTATTAATCTGCAGAGTAAGCATTACGCAATACCTCATTGGGAGTGGTTATATTATCCTGTACTTTGAGCATGCCGTCTTTTATTAAGGGCAGCATCCCTTCTTCAATTGCTTTATCGCGTATCTGGCTGGCATTCGCTCCTTCAAGCAACATAGAACGGATATTATCACTGACCCTCATAATTTCAAAAAAGCCGATTCGCCCCTGGTAACCGGTCTCGGCACATGATTTACAGCCCTGTCCGCTAAGGAATTTGGTTCGCTCCTCACCGGTCTCCTTGCTGTAAGCCACCTGCTCGATTACAGGGACTTCAACCATTTCGGCACAATTCGGGCATACCTTCCGTCCCATTCTCTGCGCAACCACGCCTATCAGGGCGGAAGCTATCAGGAACGGCTCAACCTCCAGGTCGAGAAGACGGGATATAACACCTACGGCATCGTTAGCATGGATAGAGGATAACACCAGATGACCGGTAAGCGCCGACTGCACAGCGATATTTGCCGTTTCGGCGTCACGTATCTCACCGACCAGTATCACGTCCGGGTCAAGACGCAGTATCGACCTGAGTCCGCTGGCAAAAGTAAGTCCTGCCCGGGGGTTCACTTGAATCTGGTTGATACTCTTGAAACGATATTCAACCGGGTCTTCTATGGTAAGAATATTCCTTCCCGAACGGTCGAGACCGTTGAGAGAAGCATAAAGCGTGGTAGTCTTTCCGGCACCGGTAGGCCCGGTAACAAGAATCATGCCGTAAGGAACTCTAAGCATTTCCTCATACCTGTCCAGGATCTTGGGGAGAAAACCCAGTTGAGGGAGATCCATTACCGCTTTGGACTTATCCAGAAGCCGGAGTGCCGCCATCTCGCCATTAATAATGGGTATGGTGCCGACACGGATATCTATCGGCGGGCGGTCTTTCGGTTTTACTGAAAGCTGTCCGTCCTGAGGGCGATGGTGGTCGGCAATGTTCATTTTGGCCAATATCTTGATTCGAGAGATAAGAGGAACGGCAGTTTGTAGAGGGAGAGTATGCTTTTCATGGAGAGTACCGTCGATACGGTAGCGTATTCTCAGACTATCTTCCTCGGGTTGAATATGGATATCGGAAGCCCGGGCTTTAATCGCTTCATCGATAATGAGTGTAAGGGCTTTGGAAATGGGTGCATCCTCGGCAGCATCGGTGGCAATTGCTTCAATAGTCGTCTCGGTGCCTGCTATCGAGAGGCCGGAGAGGTGCTTTTCTATCTCTCCGTATGATGACTGATAATGGAAATCGATAGCCGCCAGGATATCTTCAGGTCTGGCCGCCACCGACTCGACACGCATCTGAGTACGGCTTTCCACAGCCTCCAGAGCAAATATGTCAGTCGTATTCGCCATCGCTATCGTTATAGTATTGCCGTTTGCTTCAAGAGGGATAATATTGTAGGTTCTGGCTATAGTCTCCGGAATCAACTGTAGTGTTTCAACCGATATGGCATCACGTTTCAATGCCAGACGCTGTACCTTGGCAGGGGTATCAGTCATACTGAACTTTTACCTCCATCCACCATGCGAAATGGTATTTGCGATTGAGGTGTCTTCTCTTGTGAGAATGTTAGCCTCTGACCATTTATTTGTCAAGTAAATCAGCCTGCCCACACTCCTTTCCGCTATTAACGGACTATCGGATAGTATCATTCAAACAAGAACGAAAACGAATTTATATAGGTGACACCGCCTTACAGAAGAAGCTATCCGCCGTAAACTAGTCGTCGAAAAGGTTCGAGAGGTCTATTTCCGAATCCGGAGAGTCCGGCTCCGCAGACATGAATTTCCAGAAGTTAAGCTCCTTTGCGATTTCATTTTCGATGGAAAAGAAAGCTTCAGAGACATCCGGGTCGAAATGACTTCCGCTATCTTCTTTGATAATAGCCAGCGCTTTTTCCAATGAAAAAGGTTGCTTATAAGGTCTTTCGGATGTGAGGGCGTCAAAGACATCCGCCAGAGCTACTATACGTCCCGTCAGAGGGATATCGTTGCCCTTCAATCCATACGGATAGCCGCTGCCATTCCATTTCTCGTGATGGCTCAAAGCGATTTCCTGAGCCAACCTGATGAAGTCAGTATCGGCATCTTTCAGAATCTCTCCGCCGATGATGGTATGCTGCTTCATAATATCCCATTCTTCTGCATCCAGTTTGCCCGGTTTTTGCAAAACGTTATCGGGGATACCTATCTTGCCTATATCATGCATAGGGGCTGCCCAGAGAATATTCTCAACGAACTCTTCATCATGTCCCATAGCACGGGCTATAGCGCTGGAATAATGACTCATACGTTCGACATGTGCACCCGTATCCTCGTCCTTGTACTCAGCCGCCCGTGAAAGCCGATAAACCGTATCGAGAGAAGCTATCTTTATCCTTTCGAAAGCCCTGGTGAGTTCATTAGTCCTTCTGGCAACTTCATTCTCTATATCCTTCCCGTAACCGAGCAACTGCCTGTTATAGGCATTAACCTTCAGCAGAGAATTCAATCTTGCCCGTATTTCTATTTCTTCAACCGGACTGGTCAGGAAATCATCGACTCCCGCATCCAGCGCTTTTAACCTGTTCTCAACATCGGTGCCGGAGGTTATCATCACCACTGGCACGGCAGCGGTAACATCGTCTTCTTTTAAACGTCTGGTTAGTGTTATCCCATCCAGACCGGTTATCATAACATCCATCAAGATTACATTCGGTACATCTTCTTTAACTTTATGTAAAGCTTCCTCCTCGCTGACTGCCGTTATAACCTGATACCCTGCGGAATGTATCGCGGTTTCCACCGGGGGTTGATTCGAGGCGCTGCACAGGATTAATATTTTTGCTTTTTCTTCCAAGAACCACCTCACCTTAGCCAGCCGGTACATAAGCAAGGAGCAGGTTGTCACCATCGAACCGACTTTCTTCCAGTACCATTTCCGTCCCGGTTAATTCGGAAGTCAGGCTCTGTAATTCTCCGGTTAAAAAGGATGTCATTTCCAGAGCCTTTACAGCCCCGGTAGACACGGCGCATTCTTTGATAACAAGCTTCAGCCGGGACTTATCTCCTTTCATTTCAACACCGAACACACCGAGTTGAAAGTAGTAGTCACCTACACTCTGCAATCCTTCCCGCCCGTAGAAATCGGCCAATACAGGAGCCAGTCTACGACCAAGCTGAGAACCTGCCTCAAAACTGTTTATAGCAGCATTCTCAGGGTCGGAAAGCAATGTGTTCGCCATTGCAAGCTGTAGATAGTTAATGTCCACCATATTTCCGATAGCACGTACCGGAATATTATTCAGGCTTTTTTCAAGACGTGATGCCAGATCGGCACCTACTGCAGGGGGATTTATATAGGTCTCATACCCGGCTTGTATAAACTTATCTGTTTTATCGCCGATATTAAAATCGCAGGACGCTCCTCCACAGGCATGGCAACTTGTCTCGAAACCATCCAGGTCACGGTCTATCAGGCCTGAGAGGATACCGGAAAGCGTACCGGCGTGATAATAGCATAGCGCATATTCAGAATCGGTTATCCCGGCACACTCCACGCATTCATCGAAGGTAACATTTATTCTAAGAGGCTCGATATTAAGCTCGGTAACTTTCAGGTTTCCCTCTTTCGCATGACTCATTATAGAAGCAAATACCCTGTTAACTATCTTTTCCAGGGTGGTAAAAGCTCTTGCCTTCGGCCAGTATTCGAATTTCCAGAAGTAGTCCGGCGGCATCCCTAGTTTATTTACGATAATACCGGCATTCCTTCTGGCCGATTCCTGAGCGGATGAATATAAAAGGCCGGGAATAGCGGGGTCAGACTCCACCAGAGATAACAGTCTTGACTGAGGTATATAAAGGTCAATCTCGTCGCCTATCTCGACCCGAGATACACCCCGTTTTTTTAACACGCTTGCCAGCATCGAAGCCCAAGCCTGGTCGATAATATTATCTATCATCAATTACCCCGCCCACGCCAGTTCACCCGACATTATCCTGTCAATAGTGTTGAATCCCCATTCGCTCTGCTTGCGATGAGTATAAAGTCCTACGGCGATTATCAAATACCCGTATATAAACAGCACTTCGGGAATAGTAGTGTATAGTAGAGACCCTTCAGGCAGCAGCCGCGGGAACAGTGTTGTAACCAGCTGGAAAAGGTAATCGAACAAGGTTGCCCACACGATACCGAATATGATAACCGTGAAGGTCAGACTCTGCCTCTGCCGCGATTTCAGGTGCTGTACGTACATCCATATAACCGGTACCAGGACTATTATCAGAGCGGCATCCAGCAATCGCATCGTTAATATGAAAATTTCCGACCGCTCAAGACCGGTAAAGTTTTTATACTGGTCCAGTTCCGGGTATATCGCCACAAGGAGAGTAATTATAATAGTCAGACCCAGCGTAATCCACCCGTTTCTGTTCAGTTTTGTCACATCTATCACTTTAAGAAGGTTAATACAGAAGAACAGGAGCATGGCGTAATTAACAAACTGGAAGCTCTGGACAATAGAGAATATCGTTGGGTCCTCAAGACGTGCTTCAAGCTGGGGCAGCAAAACGGGATAAAAAGCCAGAAACAGTACAATAGCCAGTGCGTAAATCAGCAGAAACACGGAAAGGAAGACGAAAGCTGCTTTTAGCTGTTTGCGATAGTTGAAAGATACCCATATAGCCAGAAAAGAACAACCAACCAATGCAAGCGGCCCTACCACGTCAACATAAACCTTCATCGCCCTTTCCGGCAGGAACAATATAACCAGCGCCGGTACTGCTATTACAGGCAACGCAATCTTTAAAAACCTTACATGTGTCATAAACGGAACCCCGATATTGAATTATTCTATCACAAAACCACAAATACGATACTGTAGCCAAAAGTAGCAGGCTGGCTGGCCGAATGGTTACAATACTGGCATTTTCTTACTTATCAATGGTTGTATTCGGTCTTGGTTGATATATATACTCACCCCCTTTGTCCCCCTCTCACGCAGTACCTTGTTGTGCAATGAAATATTCGAATGCGTGAGAGGGGGAGAGAATTTATGAGAGGGGGCTCCGCCCCCTCTCTCTTTTACTCCCCTTTCCTGCCAGGAAGTCCTCTCAGCTAATATCGGTGGTGCTGGCAGGAAAGGGGTTCATCCTGAAGATTCACCCTGAAGGGACACAGGGGATAGGTAATAATAAACAACCAGATGCAAACAGAGCCAAATCGCCTGTCCTGAGGACAATAGGTTATAATTGTAGACACCAGAGGAAAATTATGGACAAGCTTGAATCAGGGGCTGAAAAACTGGGGCTGTCTATCGACCCGGATAAAGCGGAGCAGTTCGATATATACTACCGGGAACTCTCGGCATGGAACCGGACAGTTAACCTGACCGCAATCACCGACTATGAAGAGGTGCAGGTAAAACATTTCCTGGACTCACTGACAGTAATACAGATACTTCCCGGACTCGCAGCCGGCGAGGAACTGTGTATAATAGATATAGGCACCGGGGCAGGTATGCCCGGCGTACCGCTTAACATTCTTTTTCCCGATATAAAGCTCGTTTTAATCGAAGCCACACTGAAAAAAGTATCCTTTCTACACAATATCAAAGAAAAGCTGGGACTGAAAAATATCGAGATTGTGACCGGGCGCGCTGAGGAAATCGCCCATATAGATGACTTTCGGGAAAAATTCGATGTGGCGCTTTCCCGGGCCGTTGCCAGGCTGGCAACACTCGCGGAACTCACCCTCCCCTTCTGCACCGCCGGAGGTACCGTTATTACCCAGAAAAAGGGAGACATTGAAGAGGAAATCAAGCAGGCCGGGACGGCTATCAATATTCTCGGAGGAAAACTAAGGGAAGTGAAGAGGGTTGAACTTGACGAACTCTCCGACGAACGCTATCTGGTAGTTATCGACAAGATATCCGCAACCCCCGGAAAATACCCCCGCCGACCGGGTGTTCCGGCAAAAAGACCGATAATATGAAATAAAAGAAGGTATTGACGAAACTCTCAACAAGACTGGCTTGTTACGACATTATTCTGAACTGGTACGGAAACGCCAGGCGGCGATGACGCCGAATATAGCCGCGAAGACCAGCAAAGCCAGCATCTCGGGAACCACATCACCGAAATCCGCACCGAAGACCATCAGCTTGTTAAAACCGGTCGTCGCCCATCCGTGAGGGGTTATTTTTGCCAGGTTCTGCATCCACCTGGGCAAGATGAAAAGGGGCCACCAGCAACCGCCGAGAGGCGCCATCACCAGGGAAGCCAGCACGCTTAAGGAGTCGGCGGCGCGCTGCGTCCGGACAAGGGTAGCCAGCATAACGCCGAAGGCCGCAGATACAATAACCATCAGGAAAGAAAGGATGATTACAGCCAGCGGGGCTGACCCGAGTTCAGTCTTAAAAGCAAGGGTACCCACAACCCAGAAGATAATAATCTGGGTTATCCCCTTGGCTGCCGTGCCGCAAAATATCCCCGCCAGAATTGTGTTCCGGTTGACGGAACTTGCCATCAGCCTTTCAAGGGTATTGTTCTGGCGCTCGCGTACTATCGCTACCGCCGACATGGCCGCGGCGAAAAAGACAAACATCACCAGATAACCGGGTACCGCCCAGTTGGATGCGTTTTCCGGCTCGACTTCCCCCACTTTCTCCGTGGTGAACCCTATGGATGCTTCCGCCGGTACGATATCACCCTGACCGGAGAGTATCTGCTCCACGAGCTGCTCGACATCGATATCAGCAGCGGAGTCTCCATACTGCTGCGATAATCGGATAACGCTGCCGATTGCCGCCATTTCCGAGCCAATCCTAGAAGAAATAGCACTGGCTATTCCACCCAGTGCCGCCCTGTTATTGATATCCTCGGCATCAACCACTATCTCAAGCTGGACATTTTTACCGGACGATAGACCTTCCGTGAAATCAGCCGGGAATGACAGGAAGCCATTTATTTCTCCATCTTCAACCATCCGCCGGGCTTCATCGTAATCCCGAATCCAGACAAACCCGGGCTCTCCGGGAGCAAGCTGAGAGTCATCCGGAGTCTCCATCGCTCCGATTATCTGCTGGCTGAGACCGTTATCCGCTTCTCTGGTTGTAAGGTAGAACTCCAGCCTAGGGTCTTCAACGCCTGAATTGAGCATGGTAAACAGCAGGATGAAAAGGAACGGGAACAGTATGAAGAAAAACAGAGCCGTGCGGTCGGTTACAAAGAGCCGCAGGTCTTTCACAGTTATATACCAGACACGTTTGAACTGTATCATAAGCAGTTACCTGCCCCCCGGCATGACTCTGAATGTCAGGCGGCTGATAATCAGCCCCACCACGGCAACCGCCGCCAGTATTCCTAGCTCCGTACCTACATCGCCGAGTGAGCCGCCCTCAGCAATCATCGTCCTGAAAGCGCTATTGGAATAGGTGGTGAGTGAAAATCTGCCCAGAGTATAAAATATCGTATCCTGCGCAGGGGTAAAGAACGTGCCACCCAGCATAACCATCGCCATGGTGATAAAAACGGCAATCCATGAAGCCTGGTCCGGTGTTTTAGCGATAGAAGCGATTATCATTCCCAGAGCGCTGGCTGCCGCCGCAAAAACCAGGGTAATAACCAGGCAGGATAAAAACGACACGGGACTGAATATCTGAAAAACGATATACCCCAGAGCCAGCAGAATTGCAGTCTGGATGAGACCCCTTGAGGTACTTGCCAGGAACTTACCAAAAAAGAGCTGCCCGATGCTGAGTCTGGTGGTCATCAGACGCTCCAGCGTACCGAGGCGGCGCTCCTCGATAAGGGATGCAGCCGTAAGCGTAATGGCAAAGAGAACAAACATAGAAACTACACCCGGCAAGAATTGCCTGACGGGGTCCGGGCTGCTGCCCACTGCCTCCTCCCTGACCGATACGGTAGGATTTGCCCTTTCCAGTGCCAGCAGGGTCCGTGTGGTGGTTATTATCTGGCTTTCAGGTATTCCACTCCCGGCCAGGATACCGCTGACCTGGCTCTTTACCTGAAACTCCTGGTTCATCTCCTCGGCTTCAGCCCGCACCAGGCTGGCGACTATCTGGCCTTCCTGTCCCCCGTTACCTCGCTGCTTGAATACGAGCTGCGCATGTTCCCCGGCTGCCAGCTTTTCGGAGAAGTCCGACGGAATATAAACGACCATCAGTAAATCCGAATCGTCCAGTTTTTTATCGGCTTCCGACCGGGGAAGGTATTCGACTTCAAGGATATCAATCTCTTCCAGCTTCTCCAGCAGAAGAGTGGAATATTCACCGCCTTCATCTTCATTTACGATATAGGCAGTGCCGTTGAATAGACTCTCGCCGCCGAAGGCAAAGTACATCAAAGCGAAGGTTACTATCGGCAAAAGCAGGCCGAAAGCCATAGCCGCTTTATCCCGCAGGTAGCCCTGTACTTCTCTCAGGGTGATAATAAAAGCTCTAATCATAATATCTTAATAGCCGTATAACTAGTCACGAAGGCTTCTGCCGGTAAGGTTCAGAAATACATCCTCCAGTGTTACATGCTCGGAGTCTCCAATCCGGCTTTTCAACTGGCGGGGTGTGTCTATAGCTATTATCTGACCGCCGTCCATTATGGCTATACGGTCGCAAAGCCGGTCGGCTTCTTCCATGTAGTGAGTGGTATACAAAATGGTCATTCCCTTATCACGTAATCCCTCGATGGTCTCGTAAATATTGTTCCTGGACTGCGGGTCGATACCAACCGTAGGCTCGTCGAGGAACAAAAGCTCGGGGTGACCGACCAGGGCTACCGCCAGGTTCACGCGCCGTTTCATTCCTCCGGAGAACTTGGACACTTTCCCTCTGGCTCTCTCAGTCAGTCCCATTAACTCCAGATGAGACATCGCCTGAGCTTTAGCTTCGTTGCTGTTCAGTCCCGTCATCCGGGCGAAAAAGACCATATTTTCCATCGCCGACATATCTTCATAGAGGGCAAGCTCCTGGGGGCAAACACCAAGCAGGTTACGGACAGCCTCGGCGTTATTTTTGATTGAAAACCCGCCCACTATTACATCTCCCTGGTCCGGTTCAAGAACGGTAGCCAACATGCGTATTGTCGTGGTCTTACCGGCGCCGTTGGGACCGAGAAGACCAAAAATTTCTCCTTTATCGATGTGGAAAGAGATTCCGTTCACGGCTTTATGTTCATTGAAACTCTTATGAAGGTCTTTAGCTATCAGGAATTGTTCAGCCATTACCTCACCCCCTGAGTATGCAAAGGTATTGTTTCCACTTTACATTGAAAAGTATTATACG
>CAZCMK010000043.1:0-3431 GCA_964499775.1 uncultured Dehalococcoidales bacterium
CGCTAGGGGTGCTCAAAGCTGAGAGGCGGTTGAAGCCAACCCTTGGAACCTGACCTCGGTAATACGAGCGTAGGGAAGCAGTAAAGCCTGGTAACCAGGGGCGTGGTAATTCAAGTAAGCCCCTGGGTTTTTATTTTCAAGGAGGGAGTCATGACACAGTTGGAATCAGCCAGAGAAGGTACTATCACACCGCAGATGGAGGCGGTAGCCCGTTACGAGGGGGTGGATGTTGAGTTTGTCCGGCAGGGTATAGCCGAGGGGACGATAGTAATCTCTGCCAATACCCGGCACACGAGTCTGGCTCCCAGCGGAATCGGTAAAGGACTCAGCACCAAGGTCAACGCAAACATCGGCACATCCTCCGACTACGGAGACATAAGCACGGAGCTTGAGAAAATGTGGATAGCCATTGACAGCGGAGCAGACGCGGTTATGGACCTTTCGACCGGGGGTGATATATCGGCAATCCGGAGAGCTATCATCGCTGCCAGCACCGTCCCAATCGGCACCGTACCCGTTTACCAGGCGGGAATCAAAGCCATAGACAGACACGGCGCTATAGTGAAAATGACCGTCGATGACCTGTTTGCGTCTATCGAGGAGCATATCAGTGACGGAGTAGATTTTATTACCGTTCACTGCGGAGTAACACGGTCGGCTATTGCCCGGCTCAAGGAGCAGGGCAGGGTGGCGGATGTGGTATCGCGGGGAGGAGCTTTTATGATGGGCTGGGTCCTCTATAACGAGCGTGAGAACCCGCTCTATGAATATTATGACCGCCTGCTGGAAATGGCAAGGGAGTTTGATGTAACGTTGAGCCTCGGCGACGGCATGAGGCCGGGCTGTCTGGCTGACGCCACGGACCGACCTCAGATAGAAGAGCTGCTGGTTATCGGCGAGCTGGTGGAGAGGGCATGGCAGGCGGGAGTCCAGGTAATGGTGGAAGGCCCGGGGCACCTGCCCCTGAACCATATCGAGGCTAATGTACAGCTTGAGAAGTCCATCTGCAAAGGGGCGCCGTTTTACGTCCTGGGACCTCTGGTAACCGATATCGGCGCCGGTTATGACCATATTACCGGAGCTATCGGCGGGGCAATCGCGGCGGCGGCGGGAACGGACTTTCTGTGCTACGTGACCCCGGCGGAACACCTGTCATTACCCGACCCGGAGGACGTGAGGCAGGGGGTTATGGCGTCGCGTATCGCCGCCCACGCCGGAGATATTGCCAAGGGAGTGAAAGGTTCCGCAGAGCGGGACAGGCAGATGTCTATAGCCAGGAAGAAGCTCGACTGGGAAGAGCAGGCAAGGCTGGCGCTGGATACTGAGAGGTCTCGCCATGTCCACAGCCAGCAGCATGCTTCGGCCGGTTCCGCCTGCAGTATGTGCGGCAAGTTCTGCGCCATGGAGCTGGTTGAAGAGTATTTGGGCATCTCCGCCGCAAAATGCTAAACTGTTAAGAAACCTTTTTAGCAAAAAAGCCCTCGGTATATTACGGTAAGCACATCATAAGGGATGGTATGTCATTGAAAGCTGAAATCATGTCTATCGGCACTGAAATCCTCCTCGGTGAGATTACGGATACCAATGCGCAGTATATAGCCAGCCGGCTGCCGATGATGGGCATAGACCTGTACTGGATTTCACAGGTAGGCGATAACAAAGCCAGGATAATAGAAGTACTGAAACGCGCCTGGGAGCGTTCCGATATTATATTCGTCTCCGGCGGACTCGGTCCTACGGCTGATGATGTGACCCGCGAGTCCATAGCCGAGATGCTGGGTGAGAAAATGGAAATCGACCCTTCACTTGAGAAAGTCTTGCGGGGGAGGTTCGGTAGGTACGGTTTCGAGATGCCGGAAAGCAATCTGAAGCAGGCTACCGTTATCCCCTCCGCGGAATCAATCCCCAATCCGGCGGGGACCGCACCCGGCTGGTGGATCGAGAAAGACGGACGAACACTGATTACCATGCCCGGCCCGCCGAGGGAACTGAATGAGGTGTGGCAGGAAACCGTCCAGCCCAGACTGGAACAGCGTGCCGAGTCTGTCCTCGTTCTCAGGACGTTTAAGACATTCGGATATTCGGAGGGAGGAGCGGGGGAGATGGTTGCCGATATGCTCGCCGCCTCAAACCCTACCCTTGGTATATATGCCAAACCGGACGGCATCCATCTGAGGCTGGCGGCTAAAGCGAGTACCAGAGAAGAAGCGGAGAAAATGCTTGCCGAGGGCGAAGCCAGTATCAGGGCTATTATGCAGGACCATATCTGGGGAGTGGACGATGATACGCTTGAAAAAATAGTGGGCAATCTGCTGATAAGGAAAGGTCTGACGCTGGCTATTATGGAAGACTCCATCGGCGGAACTCTGACCCAGGCTTTTAACGAGATTCCGGGCAGCTCTGCCTTTTTCAATGGAGGGCTTTTAGCCAGCTCCGATGAGGCAAAACTCACTTTCGGAGTGAGTAAAGATATTATTTCAAAGGGTATTGCAGGTCCTGAGGTAGCCCTGGCGATGGCGGAAGCGGCGCGTACCCTGCTTAACGCTGATATCGGAATAGGCACTACCGGCACGGAGAGTGTTACAAAAGACAATCCAATGGGCACGACGTTTATCGGCATAGCCGATGCCGGCGGCAGCAGGGCTGTCAGCAGACCGAGGAGACGGCAGTATGTAACCTCTACGATTCTCTTTGAACTGAGAGAATCGCTTCTCGCCCTTGACTGAATTAGTAAAAATGGGAAGAACCATTTATTTAGGCAGACTTTTTGGTATACCGTTCAGGCTGCATTTTACTTGGTTTATTATATTCTTCCTGGTAACGGGCTTGCTGGTATATCCCAACTACACCCGCTGGTTTTACTGGATTCTGGGTATCGGTACCAGCCTGCTGTTTTTCGCCTCCGTACTCGCCCACGAGCTGGCACACAGCCTGGTGGGCAGGGCTAACGGCGTTAAGATATCCAGCATCACTCTTTTTATTTTTGGCGGCATCGCCAGGATGACAAGCGAGGTCACAAAGCCTGGAGCCGAGTTCAAGATGGCAATCGCCGGGCCTGTTTGCAGTCTGGTAATCGGCGGTCTCTTTGCCCTGTTTTTACTGATACCTGTAATGCCGGAACCTATCAAGATGATGATTACCTGGCTGGCAGTCATGAACGGAATGCTGGCTGCATTCAATCTGGTCCCCGGATTTCCCCTGGACGGCGGGCGTGTTTTCCGCGCGGTATTGTGGTCGGCTACCGGTAATTATTACCGGGCAAGCCGGATTGCCACCCGGGTAGGTCAGGGTTTCGGATACCTGCTGATTATCGGAGGGATTCTGATAGTTATTCTGAGACCTTTCGGTCTAACCTGGTTTGACGGTATCTGGATAGCTTTTATAGGCTGGTTTTTATCCAGCGCCGCCTCAGCCAGCTACCGCCAGATAAG
>CAZCMK010000043.1:3531-15187 GCA_964499775.1 uncultured Dehalococcoidales bacterium
AATATCGATTACCGTCTGGTGGTAATCGGCTCGATGCTGCCGGACATTATCGATAAGCCGTTGTTTTTGTTGCTTGCTGACAGAGGTGTTTCACTCTCAGGGCGCGACTATGGGCATACGTTGTTATTCCATCTGGTACTTCTGACGGGAAGCCTGTTATTTCTCAGGTACAAAAAGCCGTGGTTGCTCGTCATTACCCTGTCCAGCTTCGTACACCTCATCTTCGACCGGATGTGGGAGATGCTGGTAACGCTGTTCTGGCCTTTCATGGGCTCCTTGCAGAGAGGAGATACTGCTTACTTCGCGTCAGATGTGTGGAATGACCTTGTTTCAGTACCGAAAATATATATCCCTGAAATAATAGGACTGGTAGCTCTGCTGTTTTTAGCCTACCGGATTGTGAAGAGCAGGGGTGTGGTCAGGTTTATCAGAAATGGTATTATCGATTAGGAATACAGGCCTATTAAGAGGTTGAAGTTGAACGATGTGGCTGTAATAGGCGGGGGCCCCGTGGGAAGCCGGGTAGCTTACAGGCTGGCCGGGTACGGATACGATGTTGTGGTGCTGGAGAAGAAGGGTGATTTAGGAGAGCCGGTCTGCTGTACCGGTATTATAGGCATGGAATGCGTCAAACGGTTCGATATCGATGATAACGTTATCTTCCGGAGGGCGAACAGTGCCGCGATTTATTCACCGTCAGGGAAACGGCTAAATGTCCGGCGCCAGGAACCGCAGGCGGCTATCGTCGGCCGGGCTGCTTTTAACGTATCTCTTGCCGAACGGGCTCAGGATAGAGGGGTGAAATATATACTGGATAGTCCTGTCGGCGGTATGGAAGTGCGGGAAGATAGAGTCAGGGTTAAGACGGGAGATGTTTCTTGTGAAGCCAGGGTGGCTGTTATCGCCAGCGGCTTCGGCTCGAAACTGGTCGAGGAAGCTGGTATGGGCAGGATTGGCGATTTCGCTATGGGTGCTCAGGCTGAGGTTGAGACAGACGGGGTAGAAGAAGTGGATGTCTACCTGGGTAAGAAGGTAGCGCCCGGTTTCTTTTCCTGGCTGGTGCCGACCTCGCCCGGACGCGCTCTGGTGGGCCTGATATCCCGCACCAGAACGGGCTATTTCGTGAGAAAGCTGATATCATCGCTTGTAACTCAGGGCAAGATAACTACCACCGAGCCCGAGATTAGATATGCCGGCGTTGCCCTGAAAGCTTTAAGCAGAACAAGCGGCAACAGGGTGATAGTGGTGGGGAGCGCCGCCGGGCAGGTGAAACCGACCACCGGAGGCGGCATTTATTACGGTCTGCTGTGTGCCGATATAGCGGCTGATAGTTTGCATCGGGCACTGGAAAATGATAACCTTTCTGCGAAGAGCCTGGCTGATTACGACAGGCAGTGGAAGAAGGTGCTGGGGCGGGAACAGAAGCTGGGCTACTGGAGTCGGAAATTCTACGAGCTGTTAAGCGACAGGCAGATAGACAGGATATTTGACATAATAAAATCCAACGGTATCGATGAAGCTTTGATGCAGTCGGATGATTTATCGTTTGACTGGCACGGCAAGGTAATATTGAAGCTGGTGGGGCACAGCGCTTTATCCAGGACTGTCAGGTCGGTGAGATTACCTTTTCCTGCGGGAAGGAAGGACTGAAAACGGCTGTATATGAGGGTATCCTGAACAATGAGTGACCAGAATCCTAATCTGGGAGAGGCTGCCGGTATATTTATGGCCGGTCTGTCCCCTGAAGAGAGAGGGACGGGGCAGCGGGAAATACACAGGTTTATTCGCTGGTTCGGGCGGGACCGTCCGTTTGCCGGACTGAACGCTTCCGAAATAGCCAATTATGCCGAGCAGTCCTCGTCGTCCGATACCGAGTATGCCCGTAAGCTCGCCGTGGTCAGGGCTTTCCTCAGCTACGCCAGGAAAAAGGGATGGAGCAAGACCAATCTTGCCGTTCACCTCAAAGCGAAGAAGGCTAAAGCAAAGTCGGGTTCTTCATCGGCGAAGGAACCCCGTGAGGTTATCTCTCTGACCAGGGAAGGTTATGCCAGGCTGCAAAATGAGCTTAACGAGCTTCAGAACCAGCGACAGGAAGCAATCGACGAAATACGCAAGGCTGCCGCTGACAAGGACTTCCGTGAAAATGCCCCGCTTCAAGCTGCCAGAGAAAGGCGGGGAATGCTGGAAGGACGGATTATGGAGCTTGAAGCCACCCTGAAATCGGCGGTAACAATCGACGAAGAACGGAGAGACACGCAGAGAGTGGATGTCAGCAGCAGTTTTATTCTTACCGATATCGAAAGAGGAACTGAAACGCGTTATACGCTGGTCGGTCCCGGGGAGGCTGACCCGGCTAAAGGCAGAATTTCCAATGTCTCTCCTATAGGCAAAGCGGTAGTCGGTAAAAAACAGGACGAGATAGTAGAGATAGAAGCCCCGGCAGGTAATCGACGTTTCAAGCTCAAGCAGATTGAGAAATAGCCGGCGGTCGATTTATCAGCGGTAAAAGAGATTAGCCCTCCAGCATCCTGTCCACGGCATCTTTTGCTTTCAAACGGATATCTTCTGGCACCTTTATCTCGTGTGCCATGTTCTCCAGCGACCAGAGGACGGTATCAAGGGTAATATGCTTCATTCCGGGGCAGATTGCCTGCTCGGAGGCGGGAATGAACCTTTTATCCGGGTTTTCTTTCCGCAGGCGGTGGAGTATTCCTATTTCCGTGCCCACGATTATCTCTCCGGCATCGGTCTCGCTGGCGTATTTTATCATTCCGCCCGTGCTTAGAATGGCATCCGCCAGAGCCCTGACTTCAATACGGCATTCCGGGTGGACGATTACTTTGGCCTGCGGATACTCTTTCTTCAGCCGGTTGATATCCTCCGTATTTATACGTACGTGCGTGGGACAGTATCCGGGCCAGAGAATCAGCTCCCTTCCGGCTTGCTCGGCGGCGTAGCTCCCCAGGTACTGGTCGGGCACGAATATGATTTCCTCCTCATCGGCAAGCTTTTGAACAATCCTGGTGGCATTCGCCGAAGTACAGCAGACGTCCGACTCCGCCTTGACCTCGGCAGAGGAGTTTACGTAGCAGACTACTTTTGCTGCCGGATGCTCCTGCTTCATCTCTCTCAACCGTTCGGCGGTAATCATGTCGGCCATAGGGCAACCGGAGTGCAAATCAGGAAGGAGGACTGCCTTATCGGGGCAGAGAATGGAGGCTGTTTCCGCCATGAAATGGACGCCGCAGAACACAATAACATCGGCGTCGGTGGCGGCTGCTTTCTGGCTCAACTCCAGGGAATCGCCGGAGAAATCGGCTATATCCTGAACTTCACCCAGTTGATAATTGTGTACCAGAATGATAGCGTTCCTGCTTTTCTTTAGATTATCAATCTTCTCTATCAATGCGGTATCATCGGCTTCCATTGCCTTTTATCCTCCAGAAATTGGTATAAGCGTTTATCCTCTTGCCCCTGACGAAGCCGAAGAGTGTAATCCCCAGCTCATCGGCCAATCTCACTCCGAGGTCGGTAGGGGCGGATTTGGAAATAATTATGGGTATATCTCTCCTTGCTACTTTCAGAAGAATCTCCGATGAAATTCTACCGCTGGTAACGACTATCCTTCCTTCAGTGGGTATGTCTTTCATGACGCACTCACCGAAGATTTTATCTATCGCGTTGTGCCTGCCTATGTCTTCTTTGAAAACCAGGATATTTTTTGTATCGCACAGGGCAGCGCTGTGAACGCCGCCCGTCTCCCTGAAGACTTCCGACCGGTGCTGAAACTCCTTCATCAGTAACAGAACTTCATGTGTGGAGATTTCGGTCCCGGACTCAATTTTCACCCGTTTCTTTGCGTCGGCAGCCCTGTAGAAAGAAGCCCCGCGTCCGCAGCCGGAGGTTATCATCCTCTTGAATAAAAATTCATTATTTACCTCTTTTTCTTCATAGGTATCCACCCGGACGATACCCCTCTTTTCATCGACGAGTACGTTCTTTATCTCGTCTTTGCTCTCGAGCAAGCCCTCGGAGAAAAGGAAACCTACGGCTAGATAGTCCATGTCCTGAGGCGAACAAAGCATGGTCACCAGTTCTTCGTTGTTCAGGATGATGGTGATTGGATATTCCCTGACAACTATGTCCTCGATGCTGTTCCTGCCTTCTTCGGTGAGTCGCAGTATGGGGACTTTTTCTATTTCATCGCCCATTCCTGCTCCTCTCTATCGTTCCACCTCCCACAACCACATCCTCCCGGTAGAATACTATCGCCTGGCCAGGGGTGATTGCCATCTGAGGTTCACTGAATTTTACATAAACACTGTTTTCGTTTACCGGTGTCACCGTTGCCTTTGCTCCCTGATGCGAGTATCTAATCTTCCCTGTCACCTCCATCGAGCCCTCCGGTTTCTCCACCGCTATCCAGTTAAGTCCGGAGGCTATGAGTTCGTCCCCGTATATTTGTTCCCGGCTGCCCACGGTGATAACGTTCGTAGCCGGGTCAATATCCGTAACGTACAGCGGCTCTCCCGTGGATATGCCGAATCCTTTACGCTGCCCGATTGTATACATGGAAATCCCGCCGTGCTCCCCCAGAATGGCTCCCTGCCTGTCCTTGATGGCTCCCGGCTGTGTCTCATCAATGAGGGAGTGATACCCTGCGGCGATAAAGTCCTGGCTTTCCGGTTTATCATCTATGCCAAGTCCCGAATAACGGGCGATACTCCTCACCTCATCCTTGGTGTATTCTCCGATGGGGAAGAGTGAGCGACTGAGCTGTTTCTGTGAGAGGGAGGCGAGAAAATAGGACTGGTCTTTGTCTAAAGCCCTGGCTTTTTTCAGCCGGTAGCGGTTACTTCCGCTGTCATATTCCACGCGGCTGTAATGTCCGGTGGCAAAGTAGTCGAACTCGATACCGCTGTCTTCAGCCTTATCGAGCAGGGCGCCGAACTTCATACGGCTGTTACATCTGAGACACGGATTGGGCGTCCTACCGGCGAGGTATTCGCGGCTGAAGTAGTCCAGGACTTCATGTTTAAATTCTTTGCTCAGGTCGAGGACATGGAGAGGGATGCCGAGAATCTCCGAGACATTTCGGGCGTCCTCAATATTGTTAACCTCACCTGGCCCGTAGCAGGCACGGCTTGTCCCTGCATCCGCTGTATCTTCGCCGTCCCATATTTTCATGGTTACGCCGCAGACCTGGTAACCTTTTTCTTTGAGGAGAGCGGCGGCAACGGAAGAGTCTACTCCTCCGCTCATCGCTACCAGCACTTTCGTTTTTTTCATTGTTTATACGCTGAGTTATGATTTACTTCCCTGAGAGGGCATCGAGGGCTATCTCGGCGGCTTTCTTTCCCGAGAGGAGCATTCCTCCGAAGATAGGCCCCATCCTAGGGGCTCCGTGAACGGCATTTGCCGCCATTCCGGCGACTAGCAGACCGGGATAGACCTCATTGGTATTATCCATAATCAGGCTCTCGGCAACATCCGCCCACATCGGTTTCTCTCCGGCTATGCCGCCGGTCTTCGTATTCAGCCTGGCTCCGATTTTGTTCACTACTATATGGCAGACCTCGCTGGAGTGCCCGGTTGCGTCTATCACTATTTTCGACCTTATGGTCAGCGGGTCTACATGCAGTCCCGCTATAGAGGTAGCGCTCCAGTTCAGCACCAGGCCGGTGATTCTGTCTTCCTCTCTTATCATTACGTCCTCGACGCTTATCAGATTGAATATTCTGGCGCCGGCTTTGATTGCCTTTGAACAGAGAGTGGATGTGGCTTCAAGGGAATCGGCAATAAAGTAGCCTGTTTTGTACTCTTTTGTTTCCACGCCGAACTCATCCAGCAGCTTTTTCCCTTCTTCCTGGACGACGATGCGGTTGAACATCATTCCTCCGCCGGGCATACCGCCGCCGATCTTGAGCTGCCGCTCGAATATCACCGTTTTTATACCGTTTTTTGCTAGATAATAGGCAGCCGTCATGCCTGCCGGACCTGCCCCGACTATAGCGACATCAACCTCCATGGCGTCCATGAAATCTTTAAGGAAACTCTCTGTTATTGCTCTGGATATGGTTATATCATCAAGTTCCATTTGGCCTCCTTGCACTGATGTTTATTGCTTACCTTATGTATAGAATAGCACACGGCGGGGGAGATTGTTAAACTCCGGGTCCGGATTTTCTGCCGAATGCAGTTGCTACCAGTGTTACCAGTATCGAAACGGCGGCTGCGGCGAAGAAAGTGGCGTTTATTCCCTTGAAGGCGTAAGCAAGTCCTATCAGCGGAGGGCCCAGGGTCTGTCCCAGTCTCAGCATCATGGTATTTAAGGACATAAATGCTGCGCGATATTCGATAGGAGACAGTTCGGCGACCGATGACTGTATGCTCGGTAGATTGGCTCCATTGGCTATACCGCTTATCATGGCTGGAATAAGCAGAAGCCACAGGCCGGGCATAAACGGTATCATAACCATTGAAACAGCGTAGAGGGTGAAAGATATCTTAATGATTGTCGGCAGAGAGAACCGCCTGTTTATTCTACCGAGTTGTGAGGCGGCTACTGCGTTGCTCAAAGACGATACGGTCATAATAATCCCTATGGTCAGGGACGAAGCGCCGAATTTCTCATCCATCAGAAGGGTTAAATAGGTAAGATATGCCCCGTAGAGGACGATGAAAGATAACATTCCGGCGGTAAAAAGAGCGGCGACTTTTATGTTTTTTAAATATCCCCAGGTGCCGCTCAGGTATTCACGTATTCCCTGCAGGTTCCGCGGCTCGGGGTTCCTGAGTACGGTGAGAGCCAGGATACCCACCGGGACAGCCAGCAGTGAGAGGAGGAAGGGGTAGTTCCAGCCCAGCAGCGCCAGAGCGCCGCCTATAGATGGGTAGATGGCTACCCCGATGCTCAGCACGCTTGCGTTCAGCCCCATGGCCTCGACTCGCCGCTTGCCTGAATAGAGGTCGCCGATGATGGTGCCGTTTATCGAGCCGAGTGAGGCTGCCCCTATACCCTGGACAACTCTTACTCCGAGAAGGACGTTGAAGTCCTTGATGAAGGTGCAGGCTGTGCCGGCGATGGCAAAAAGAAACAGGGAAGGTATCAGTATTTTCTTCCTGCCGAAGCGGTCCGCCATCACGCCCAGTACCGGCGCCAGAAGCGCTCCGGGTAAGGTAAAAAAGGTAATGAGAAGACCGATTTGACCGCCGGTGATTCCAAGTTCACGTGATATTTTAGGGAAAGCGGGGGTAATGCTGGCAACCCCGAGCACGGCCATCAGGGTTACCCCGAATATGACCTGAAGGTTTCTATCACGATACAGGCTGTCTTTTGCCATGCTAACTATCTGAGAGAAAAAAATGCCTTTTTAGGTTCGGTTGTTTTGTATTATAAGTCCTGTTTTACAAGTTATTTGTCAGAGACTGTCCAGATTTGTCATTCCGTGCTTGACACGGAATCCAAGTTAGTCCGCCAAAGGCGGATGCTAGATTCCCGTTGGAGTTTACCCACCTGAGGCGGGCGGGAATGACATCTTAAGTATAAATCCTAGGTTGACCGTAATCGACTAACATTAAAAACGCTGCTTGGAGAGAAGCCCTGTTATTTAACGGTAATCATACCGCCGGACTCGCCGACCACTTCTCCCACCATGGCGGCGTCTTTTATTCCCGCCTGCTTTAGATTCGATAGCAGCGATTCCGCGTTTTCTGGAGCCAGGACGATGAGTAAACCGCCGGAGGTCTGGGGGTCGTAGAGGACATCCTGTGTGTTTACAGGTATGCCTCCGGCAATCTCCACGCAGGGCGAGTAATACTCCCTATTCCGGTGGAGTCCTGCCGGGCAAAGCCCCTGTGCGGCGAACCCTGCCGCTTCCGGGAAAAGCGGGACGGCGGCAGCGTCTATTTCCACACTTACTCCGCTGTTTTGTACCAGCTGACTGGTGTGACCGAGGAAGCCGAAACCGGTGATATCCGTACAGGCATGGACACCCGCTTCCTGCATTAGCTCGGAAGCCGTGTCGTTTAGCGCTGCCATGCTTTCCGTGACCCTGGCGATTGTTTTCTTTTCGACCATCTCCGCCTTTACGGCGGTGTTTATTATTCCGGTCCCCAGCGGCTTGGTCAGGATAATGCGGTCTCCCTTGCGGGCTCCGGAGTTGGTTACCATCTTATCGGGGTGTACCAAACCGGTAACCGAAAGCCCGTATTTAAGCTCATCATCGTCGATGCTGTGTCCGCCTAACAGTATTACCTGTGCCTCCGCCATCTTGTCGATGCCGCCCTTCAATATGTCCTTCAATACTGAAATATCCATCGACGCGATGGGAAAGCCGACGATGTTCATCGCCGTGATCGGTTTACCTCCCATGGTGTAGACATCGCTCAGGGCGTTGGCGACGGCAACCTGACCGAACATATAGGGGTCGTCGACTATAGGCGTGAAGAAATCGACGGTCTGGATTATAGCCAGTTCCTCCGTCAGCTTGTATACGCCCGCGTCGTCGAGTGTTTGCATGCCCCGGATAACGTTAGGGTCGGTCTGCAACGGCAGGTCGCACAGTACTTCATTGAGGTCGCCCGGACCTATTTTAGAAGCTCAACCCGAGCCCCTGACGCTCCCTGTCAGGCGCGGGTTTTTCCGTTTCGCCATCGGCTCCTCCGCTAGTGAATTCAGCTTCTGAGGGTATTTTAGCACCCTCAGCCTTTTGAAAGCAAAAACGCTATTATCAGGTTCTGTTAGATTAACTAAAATGTCATTCTGAGTCCGCCTCAGGCGGATGACGAAGAATCTAAACTCAGATGAAATCAGTAGAGATTCTTCGCTATGCTCAGAATGACACGAGGGTTATAATTTTAAAGCAAAGCCAAAATTTCTAAAACGGGGATTTAAAGGGGCGAAGCCCCTTTTATAAAAATTCCTCCCCCTTCTAATTAATTAAGGGGAAGGGGGATACAGGCCTGCCCGCCGTCCGCCTGTGGCGGGCTTCGGCAGGAGGGGGGTGAGGTTCGTAACGAATTTTAACAACTTCATTCAGTATGTGATAAAATAAGCGGGAGTGATGATGGAAAACGAGTTCCGCAGACTGCCCGGTGTCGATAAAGTCATATCTGATGAACGGATTGCCAGACTCGCTGCCAGGTATCCCCATGACCTGCTGGTAGACGTGGTCAGGCAGCAGCTCGAGAATGCCCGTGCTATTATTACAGCCGGCAGTCCAAGCCCTTCTCTCGATGATATTGTGGAGTCGGTTTCCTCGCAGCTTCACGACCTTGAAAATCCAATCCTGCGTCCTGTCATTAACGCAACCGGCGTGGTGTTGCATACCAATCTCGGTCGCGCGCCGTTGAGCCGCGAAGCTATATCGGCTATGGAAACGGTGTCCCGGGACTTCTCGAACCTTGAGTTCGACCTCGACAGCGGGAGACGCGGCTCACGCAATGTCCATGTAGAGCAGCTTCTATGCCAGTTAAGCGGTGCCGAGGCGGCGCTGGTGGTAAACAATAACGCTTCAGCGGTGATGCTTGCCCTTTCCGCTCTGGCAAAGAGAAAAGAGGTGATTGTTTCCAGGGGTGAAGCCGTGGAGATTGGCGGCAGCTTCCGTATCCCGGATGTTATGCGTCAGAGCGGGGCGAAACTGGTCGAGGTGGGGACGACAAATCGCACCTATATCACCGATTATGAAGAAGCTATTACCACCCGCACGGCGGCGCTGATGCGCGTCCATTCAAGTAATTTCCAGATAATCGGTTTCACACATTCAGTTGCTCTGGAGGAACTGGTGGCGGTCGGTGAGGAGTACGAGCTTCCGGTTATTGACGACCTCGGCAGCGGGTGTTTCCTGGATACTGCCGATTTCGGTCTCGCCCCGGAACCCATGGTACAGCAGAGCGTTTCCGCCGGGGTCGGGCTTGCCTGTTTCTCCGGCGATAAGCTGCTGGGTGGTCCCCAGGCGGGGGTAATCGTGGGCAGAAAAGAACTTGTCGATAAGCTGAAAAAGCACCCGCTGGCAAGAGCCCTGCGGATTGATAAGGTGAGGATAGCGGGTCTGGTGGCGACTTTAGTCCACTACCTGAAAGGTGAAGCTGCGGATAAAATACCGGTGTGGCGGATGATAGCGGCTCCGCTGGAGGAAATCGAGCGCCGCGCTAAAACATGGGCTGAAGCAATCGGCAGTCCGGCCCAGGTTATGGATGAGGAGAGCATGATAGGAGGCGGCAGTCTGCCGGGCAGCACGCTGCCGACCAGGCTGGTAGCGATAGGAAAAGGCGGAGGCAAGGGCGCGAATATCGCCCAGACCCTTGCACGTAAATTGAGAAAGAACGAGAAAGTCCCCGTTATCGGCCGCATCAGTGATGATGTCCTGCTTCTCGACCCGCGTTCGGTGCTGCCTGAAGATGACGAGATAATAATCGACGTTCTCCGCAGTATAGCGAGTGATTTATAAAATAATCCTTGACAGGAGGAGTTGAGTAATGGATCAGTCCGAGATAGCCCTCAGGTATGGCTGTAATCCCCATCAGAAACCTGCCCGGATATACAGTCGAAAAGGCAGTCTTCCTTTTAATGTTTTAAACGGCTCTCCGGGGTATATCAATATGCTTGATGCCCTTAACTCGTGGCAGCTTGTCAGGGAGTTGAAGAAGATGCTGAATATGCCTGCTGCGGCTTCTTTCAAGCATGTCAGTCCCGCCGGCGCCGCCGTCGGCATCCCGCTGAGCGATACGCTGAAGAAGTCGTATTTCGTCGAAGACCTGGAAATGTCGCCTCTATCCGCCGCCTATGCCCGGGCGAGAGGCGCCGACCGCGTTTCTTCGTACGGCGACTGGGTGGCACTGAGCGATACCGTCGACGTACCGACCGCCAGGATACTTGCCCGCGAGACCTCGGACGGAATTATCGCTCCCGGATATGAGAAAGCGGCGCTCGAAATCCTGATGAAAAAGAAAAACGGAAAGTACTCGATTATCGAGATGGACGCCGGCTACGAGCCGGAAGAGACGGAGACCAGGGAAGTTTTCGGGCTACAGTTCGAGCAGAAACGGAACAATCTGGAGGTAGGCCCGGACATGCTTAAAAATATCGTTACCGAAAACAAAGAGATGCCGGAATCTGCAATCAGAGATATTATAGTAGCCACCACCACCATCAAATACGCCCAGTCCAATACCATCGGTTTTGCCGTCGATGGCCAGGCTATCGGCGTGGGTGCCGGACAGCAGTCCAGAATCCACTGCACGCGTCTGGCTGCCGATAAAGCCGACCGCTGGTTCCTCCGCCAGCATCCCGCCGTTCTTGGCCTTAAGTGGAAAAAGGGAGTCGGGCGAGCGGAACGAAACAATGCCATAGACCTGTACCTGCTGGAGAGCCTTACTCCCATGCAGCGTCAGAACCTGGAGGCTGCCGTCGAGGAAGTCACGCCCCAGCTTACACCTCAGGAGAGAACCGACTGGCTGAAGAAGTTGACCGGAGTTGCTCTGAGCTCCGATGCCTTTATCCCTTTCCGGGATACTATCGACCGCGCTTACCAGAGCGGGGTGAAGTATGTGGTGCAGCCCGGCAACTCGATACGCGATAATGAGGTAATAGATGCCTGTAACGCCTGCGGTATGGTGATGGCGTTTACGGGCGTGAGGCTCTTTCACCACTAAT
>CAZCMK010000043.1:15287-16775 GCA_964499775.1 uncultured Dehalococcoidales bacterium
GGTACGGCATGTTCGTACTTGGCACTGCCGGACATATCGACCACGGAAAATCGGTCCTCATTCAGGCGCTGACCGGGATAAACCCGGACCGCCTCCGTGAGGAGCAGGAGCGGGGCATGACAATCGACCTCGGTTTCGCCTGGATGACGCTGCCTTCCGGACAGGACGTGGGGATAGTCGATGTTCCCGGCCATGAGAAGTTCATCAAGAATATGCTTGCCGGCGTCGGCGGCATCGACCTCGCCCTGCTTATCGTAGCCGCCAATGAGGGCGTGATGCCCCAGACGCGTGAGCACCTGGCTATCATAGACCTTCTGGAGATTAAACGTGGGGTGGTAGCCATTACCAAAAAAGACCTGGTCGATGATGAGTGGCTCGAACTTGTCAGGCTGGACGTGGAGGAGCTGATTGGTACCACCAGCCTTTCAGGAGCACCTGTCGTTGCCGTTTCGGCAATGTCCGGCGAAGGCTTGACGGAGCTGGTTCAGGCGATAGACGAGGCTTTAACCTCCACCGAGCCGAGGAAGGATACCGGCAGGCCGAGACTGCCTGTGGACAGGGTTTTCACCATTGCCGGCTCCGGTACCGTTGTTACCGGAACGCTTATCGATAGCTCTCTCTCCACGGGACAGGAGGTGGAGATTGTACCTGCGGGGCTCAGGTCGAGAATAAGGGGTCTTCAGACTCACAAGACACGTGTTACCAGAGCTGAGCCAGGCAGCCGCGTGGCTGTCAATCTGGTGGGCGTGGCTACCTCTCAGCTTACGCGTGGCGACGTGATTACCAGTCCAGGCTGGCTCACGCCTACCACGCTGCTGAGTGCCAGGCTGCGTCTGCTGCCTCACCTGCGCCGTCCTTTATCCCACAACGCAACCGTAAGCTTTCACTCCGGGGCCGCCGAGACGATGGCGAAGGTCCGCCTGCTGGACAGGGAAAAGCTGGAAGCCGGTGAGAGTGCCTGGGTGCAGCTTGTGCTTACAAGTCCCGTGGCTCTGGTGAAGGGCGACCACTTTATTATCCGGTCTCCCATGGATACGCTCGGCGGCGGCAGAGTGGTGGATTCTCACACCCGGCGTCTCCGGAGACACCGTCCCGCCGTTATCCAGGCTCTTGAAGTCAAAGAAGAAGGCTCCGCCGGAGAGGTTATCGAAGCCCTGCTGGAAGCGGGACAGCCGCTGGAGGTAACGGCTCTGCTCTCTCAGAGCGACCTGTCGGCTACGGAAGCGAGACCTGCGCTTGAATCCCTGATACAGGAAGCGAGGATAAAGGCTGTGGGACAGGGCGAGCAGAGGCTTCTTTTTACGGTATCGGGCTGGGAACGCCTTATTAAGCAGGCGACCGATATTCTTCAGGACTACCACCGTAAGTACCCGGCGCGCCCGGGCATGGCAAAGGCGGAGCTGGGCAGCCGGCTGAAGCTGGGCAGGTACTCGCCTTTAGTCTGGCAGAAGCTCTCCGAAGAAGGTGTTTTAAGTGAGGAAGGTACGG
>CAZCMK010000044.1:0-15845 GCA_964499775.1 uncultured Dehalococcoidales bacterium
GCTTTTCTATTCTTGCTCTTTTCTTCGTTCCCAAACTCCGTAAACTGGACTGACCATAAAGCTTGTACATCGTCCTAATCACAGTTTAGTTGATTATAAGTCATCGTCCTAATCACAGTTTAGTTGATTATAAGTCATCGACCTATATTGTTTGTTACTTTGTTACCTCACCCCCTGCCTTTCAGGGTGAACCTTCAGGATGAACCCCTCTCCAACCAGAACCTTTGAAATGAAGTGAGAAGATATACTGGTTGGAGAGGGGAGAGTATTAATGTAAAACCGAAATATGAAGATAACGACAAATACATAATGTTGCTCCTATAACCTGAATAAGTGTAAACTATTTGGTACGTCTGAATTTTTCGAGAGGCAAGGCTTCCCAGGCGTATAGTAATCTACTTTGTAAGCCAGAAAGTGACGGAATCAATCCTTGGATAGAGGAACGGGACAATATAGCGGCGGGGACGGCGGTGATACGGGCACGGGAATGCCCGCCGGCAGACAGGGTGGGTTTTCCCTGCGCAACCTCAAGACTTTCAGGTCCTTTAAAAATCGCGTATACCTTCTCTATTTCGGAGGCATGCTGGGACAGATGGTCGGTATGAACATGCAGATGATGGCACGTTCATACTTGATTTACGAGCTGACGGGTTCGGCGGCGATATTGGGTGCCATGTCACTCGCCCATGCCGTTCCGATGGTAACCCTGTCACTTTTCGGCGGGGTTATCGCCGATAGAGTACAGAAAAAGTACGTAATGTTAATCGGCCAGGCTGCATCGGCTGTCGTTTCTGCAGGCGTCGGCCTCACTCTGGTGTTCGGCTATCTGAGTGCCGATAATGCCGGCTCATGGTGGATACTTGCGGCTTCATCGGTCTTCCAGGGGATAATAATGGCGCTGATGATGCCGTCACGGCAGGCAATACTTCCCGAGATAGTAGACAGTGAAGATTTAATGAACGCCATATCCCTGAGCACTATGGGTATGAACTCTTTACGTATCTTCGCCCCCGCGGTGGCGGGTTTCCTTATTGAAGGTTATGGCTATGAGTCCGTCTATTTTACCACTGCCGCCATGTATCTGGTCTCCGTAGTGTTTATCGGCTTTTTACCACTTACCAGTAAAGTCAGCAAAACCGCAGTTAGCGCCATAGCATCCATGAAAGAAGGGTTCAAATATCTTAAGGGTGAGACCACGATATTGTTTATCCTTGCTTTCACTCTTATCGGCACGATACTGGCAATGCCATTCCAGCAACTATTACCGGTATTTACCGAAGATATTCTTGGAGTAGGACCCAGCGGAATGGGAATATTGATGAGTGTATCCGGAGTAGGGTCTATTTTAAGCTCGCTCGTTCTCGCCTCGTTACCCAATAGAAAACGGGGACTTATGATGCTGTGTGGAAATATTATACTCGGAGCCGCTTTGATAATCTTTTCATTTTCGAACTCGTGGACTTTATCCCTGGTAGTAATAGCTTTCGTCGGTCTGGGACAGATGGTACAGATGGCTCTGGGCAACACTCTTATCCAGTATTACATTAACCCTGCATATCTGGGTAGGGTAATGAGTATAATGATGATGCAGTTCGGATTGATGAGCTTGAGTACGTTTGTTGCCGGACTACTCACGGAGGTATGGGGTATTCAATGGGCAATCGGTGGTCTGGCAATTATACTCGCCTTCCTAGGTGTCCTTGCTCTAATATTCCTCCGCAGAATCAGGACTCTTGAATAGCTATACTTATAGTTACTTGTCCAGGCCTCTCTGCAAACCACGCAGGTAGGCTATCTGGCCAGTGTGCAGGGTTATCTCGCCAACCAATAGGGCAAGTATCTTGCCGACAGTCATTTCTCCCATAGGTGATTTGATTGCTTCATCGTATCCTTCGGGAGTGAGTTCCTGGATGTATTTCACGGTCTGGGCATGAACAACTTCAGCATATTGAAGCAAACTTTTGAGGTCAGGAACGCGAAAGGCGCCAACTTGCCCGGCAGTATACCCCCAGCCGTCATCGGTGGTTCCTTTGGGAAAGCCCAGCTTTTCACACCAGTTCTCCGATTCCCATAACTGAGGTACCTGGCGAATCATGCCCTGTACCATGTGGTCTTCAGCCCGCGTCTGGTGCCAGAGGATAAACCCTATAGAGTTAGATTCTTTGCCCGGTTGAAATGCCAGCTCTTCAGGGGTAAGCCCATCGACCGCTCTGGTCATGGCCTGGTATGTATTATCCACAACATCAAGAATAAAGTTGCCTGTATCCATACTGCAATCCTCCCTGTGTCTGCGTGAATAATATAATTCTAAACCATTAAGGGTAATTCATAAAATATGAGAGGCTGAACAACCGGGACCGTTTTAACAGGGGTTTACCCGGCATCTTTCGGCGGTGATGATAGCCTTGATTTCATTTGCGGCTAAATCTATTTCACCCCGCCTGTTCACCACGGCGTAGTCGAACTTCGATGCCTGCTTCATTTCTTCGGTGGCAGTCTGTATCCGTAATTCCAGTGCAGAGGGTGACTCGGTATGACGCTGGTTGAGTCTTGCCACAAGGTCTTCCGGTGAGTGAGGCATGAGGAAGATGGATATAGATTCGGACATGATTTTCTTTATATTTGCGACTCCCTGGATATCGACTTTTACAATTACATCCTGCCCCTGTTCCAGCGCCTTCTCCACTTCATCCCTGGGTACTCCGTACAAGTTTCCGTATACATTAGCCCACTCCAGCAGTTTTCCGCCTTCAATCATATTCTGGAATTCTTCCATCGAGACAAAATTGTAGTCGACTTTATCGGTCTCTCTGTCTCTACGCGGACGTGTGGTCATGGTAACGACGTATTTTAAGGGAAAAGAGGATTCCTTCATCCTGTGTAAAACGGCGTCCTTGCCAACACCCGATGGACCTGAAAGTATAAAAAGCAATGGTTTTACCTGTGGAATTGAATCGGGTTGACCTTTGCGAGTCGTGTCTTCCATTACGTATATTTATTCGATTAACTGCGGCTCTTCCAGTTGACTTGTTTTCGGATCCAGTTGCCGGTACCTGCTGGCGATGGTTTCGGGAGTAAGAGCTGATAATATAACGTGCCCGCTATCATTTATTATTACCGCTTTGGTTCTTCTTCCGTTTGTCAGGTCAATCAGCAGTCCCTTGGTTTTACTTTCCTGAACGGTACGCTTGGTGGGGGCTGAATTGGGTGAAGCTATAGCAATGACATTATTCATTACTATTATATTATTAAAACCAACATGTACCAGATCTACACCCATATTAAATCTCCTCGAAATAGCGTTTTATCTGCGAGTTCCCATATCTTATACCCAATAGTAGAAATAGGCAACCGCTGAATGCCTGAATTATAGCACACATTCAGTAAAATTTTGCAAGGTGTCAGGTTAAGAGTTACTCACTTTACTAATATCCGTATTGAGCGTTATACTATATCTTGGCGGTAAATACTACCGTACCTTTAGATTATGGTAGTAAAACCAGAATAAAAAGGTCTCAGCTATGAAAAAAATAGGCATTCTTTACCACCCGTTGAAAGAGGATGCCCGTTCCCTTTCCGATAAACTCAATAATTTCCTGAGTACCAAAGGCGTTTCTATCTGGGTATGTTCGGCATGGGAACCGGAAGCGACCAAAAATCAAATAAACGGCACCGAGCTGATTCTAACTATCGGAGGCGACGGGACTATCCTGAGGGCTGTTCAAATAGTAGCTCCCGAACCTATTCCCATCACCGGCATCAACCTGGGGAATCTGGGATTCATGACAGAACTCAGTGCTGATGAAACCGAGGAAAAACTAACGGCACTACTTGCCGGTGAGGGGTGGATCGACGAGCGATATTTGCTCGAAGCCGAACTCTCTCAGGAAGATGCGGAAGTGAAAGAATCACAGAAGTTTTATGCCCTCAACGATGTTGTCCTGGCGCGCGGGGTAATGGCAAGAGTCATATACATTGAAGCCGGTATCGACGGTGAAACGTTAACAAACTATAAAGCCGACGGCGTGATTGTGGCTACGGCTACCGGCAGCACCGGCTATGCCCTGGCAGCAGGTGGACCTGTTCTGCATCCGCAATCCAGAGAACTGATACTGCTACCTATTACACCTCACCTGAGCTCAGACTATACGCTGGTTTTACCGGAATCAGCGGAGGTAAAGCTAAATATCACCACCTTCCACGGAGCAACTCTGAGCATTGACGGACATATAAACATCTCTCTGGCAGGCAAGGCAGATGTCAAGGTAAAGCATAGTAATCATACAGTCAGGTTTCTTAGAATCCACCCTGAGACCTCTTTCTATGGTTCAATCGAGCAAAAACTGAAAGGATAACACTATATTGACACCTGTAGAAAAAGCAAGAATCAGCGATGCCATTCACATGCACAGGATTATAAATTTTTTTGCCGATAAAGGTGAAATGCTGCCCCGTTCGCTGAGTGAAATATACGAAAATATCAGGGACTATTTTGTTTACAAAGAAGACGGGAGTGTTGTTGCCTGTGCGGCACTCCATATCAGTTGGTCGGACCTGGCTGAGATAAAATCGGTTGCGGTAGTCGAGGGAAATCAGGGAAAGGGTGCAGGCAAGCAATTGATTGAAGCCTGTCTCGATGAAGCTAAAGAACTGGGTATTCCAACCGTGTTCTGCCTGACGTATAAACCCGGCTTCTTCGAGAAGTTCGGCTTCTCCCAGCTAGACAAAATGGAGCTTCCTCAAAAGGTATGGAGCGAATGTTACCGCTGTCCTAAATTCCCTAATTGTGACGAAATAGCCCTCATCTTCCATATGGAGGTCAAGCCTTAAAATGGCTGAAGAGAGGGTACTATCCAGCAAGACCGTCTACGACGGTCGAGCGGTAAAACTGCGGGTCGACACCATTCAACTGCCCGACGGACGCGAAACAACCAGGGAAGTAGTGGAACACCGCGAATGCGTTGCAATCATAGCCGCTGATGCCGATGGTAAAGTCCTGCTTGTCAACCAATACCGCCACCCCACAGAGAAAAAACTGCTTGAGATACCTGCCGGAGGTATCGACGGAAATGAAGAACCCGCTGAAGCGGTGCGCCGTGAAATGCAGGAAGAAACCGGCTACCTGCCCCGGAAGACAGAAAGATTGGGCGGTTTTTATTCCGCACCCGGTTTCTGCACCGAGTACCTGCACCTGTTTCTGGCTACCGAACTTGTACCCAGCCAGCTTTACGCCGAAGATACACAGAGCATCACGCTGGTGAGGGTACCGGTTGCCGATATTCCCGGCCTGATTACTTCCGGCAGGATTTGTGACGCCAAGAGTATTGCCGGGCTGCTTACCTACCTGGAGTATCAAAAATCACGCTAAACGGCATGAAGCCGCCTAACCAAGCGAATCCGTAAGCTGTCTGCCCCCGAGTAAATGCATGTGGAGATGAGGTACCTGCTGGCCTCCCTGAGCACCGCAGTTTATCACCAGACGGTAGCCTTTTTCAGCAATGCCCTCTTCTTCCGCCAGAATCCCGGCAGTCTTTACCATTGCTCCTATCACCGGATATTCGGCGTCCTGCATTTCGGTAAGAGACTCGATATGCTTTACCGGTATAATCAGCAGGTGGGTCGGCGCCAGCGGACTGATATCACGGAAGGCGAGTATGTTATCGTCCCTGTAAATAATATCGGCAGGTATATCACCAGCTATGATTTTACAGAATATACAGTCTTCCATCTCTTACCCCTCTGTTATCAGTGTCTGAAATCCGGGAAACTGATGGAATGCTATCATAACGCCCTTAATCCGGGCAATACAACCTGCCGACACCGACTTGTTATGGTACTATTCGGTTTTTGTTATTATCGTTAGTGTCATTGCGAGTCCGCCCTGGGCGGACGAAGCAATCTATATAAATCTTCGAGATTGCCACGTCGCTCGCCTATAGAGGACTCCTCGCAATGACAGTTGAATCAACTAAATGCAAACAGAACCTTTGTAATCAATTGCAATAATAGCATTGTGCAGTGTGATATAATGTGAAAGATGCCAGAGTTAGTCAGCGTATCCTGTAACATGATGTTCTTCTAGTGCAGGAAGGAGGTCATATGATTTCGGATACTATAACGGTTTATCTCGGTCTTGGCTCGAATCTGGGGAATCGTCAGGAGAACCTGGATACGGCGCTGGAGTTTCTTTCCCAGAGGATGCAAATCAGAAAAGTCTCTTCGGTCTATGAAACCGAGCCGGTAGGCAATACCAAGCAGCCCCGCTTCCTCAACCTTGTTTGCCGCGTCAATACCCGGCTGACGCCGGAAGAAATACTTTCCCTTGCCAAGGGTATCGAACTGAAAATGGGCAGAGTTCCCGGCAAACGAAACGCTCCCAGGCTCATAGATATCGATATCCTGTTATACGGAGACCGGGTTATAAAAACAAGAAATCTCAAGATACCCCATCCCAGGCTGACGGAAAGAGCTTTCGTCCTTATCCCGCTGGCGGAGATAGCGCCGGATGCAGTCCACCCCGTAACCGGAAAGACCGCCAGGGAACTACTAAAGGAAGTAACCGAGACTCAGGGCGTGTTCAAGTGGGAAAACGATAAGCCGGAGGAATAATGTACCAGGTAGCCATTGAGAGACATTTTGATGCCGCTCATTACCTGAGAGACTATCAGGGGAAATGCGAGGCACTCCACGGGCACCGCTATAAAGTGGTGGTGAAGGTAAACGCTTCAAAGGTCAACGATATCGGACTTGCCTATGATTTTACGGTGCTGAAAAAACAGATGGATAATATCCTGGAGCGGTTCGACCATACGTGCCTGAACGATATACCGCCCTTCGACAAGATAAACCCGTCCTCCGAGAATATAGCCTCTACAATCTACAATGAGTTAAAGCAGGAACTCACCGGAGAACCCGTTTCCCTCTATTGCGTGGAGGTGTGGGAATCTCCCGATAGCTGGGTATCGTATAGTCCGGACTAGCCGCGCTGTTCCGGCGGCAGCAGATTGGGGATGGAATCCACTATAGGATAGTCTTCCATGCATTTCCGGCACCTGAGCGAACCACTTATTACCTCTCCTTCCCTCTCCTCATCCACGGTAAGCTCAAGCTCCTCCTTGCATACCGGACATACCAGGATATCCATCAATTCTTTTTTCATAGCATGATTATACCACAATAATATTCAAAGCTGGCGGGTTAGAAACCACTTTTTTCTCCCGGGGTTTTTCATATTGATACCGCGGTCGTAATAGATTTCAAAAGTCTCGCCGCCGGTCATTTTGACCCGGTAATAGTTCCTGTGGTGACGCTGCCACCACTTTTTCCGTCCCTGAGTGCTACTGCCGAAACCGTAGTCGGGCCAGGACTCGATTATCCCGGAAATAACGTACTCCTTATTATCCAGACGGAAAGAAACGGGAGTCTTCACGTCACCGCCCACGATAACATCAATCTCTCTACCAATGAACTGCGGAGTCATTGTTACTAGTCCCCCCGTAATTTCAATGTCCGGTATATTCAGTGGAAGTTCAGCGTATTTCGACGAGCTCAATCTCGAATGTCAGGTCTTTTCCGGCGAGACGATGGTTGGCGTCCAGAGTTACGTTAGTATCGGTGATAGATACCACGGTGACCTCGATTACTCTGCCATCCGATAAACGCATTTGCAACAGGTCGCCAACACCATATTCCAGGTCCTCAGGCATCTCCTCCAAACCCACCTCAAGCACCAGTTCCGGATTATGAGGGCCGTATGCCTCTTCAGCAGGGATTGTGACCGTTTTTGATTCACCAAGCTTCATACCCCTGACCGCACTCTCAAACCCAGGAATCATCTGACCTGCTCCCATAACGAACTCAAGCGGCTCACGGCCCTCGGAAGTATCGAATATACTTCCATCGTCCAGCGTTCCCGTGTAGTGGACTTTCACGGTATTACCGTCTTCCGCCACAGCCGGTTCTTTATCTCCCGAACAGCCGGTAATCAGTAATGCAATCAGGGACAACGCTACTAATAATATAACTATAGGTCTATTCAACACGCTTTTCTCCTTATATAAGTATCAATAAACAGGACTCATCTGTCAGTCCGGACTATATTTTTTTTCGCTTCCACCATCCCATCCTGAAATATACCGCGAAAATCGCCGCCCTCAATACCAGGGCGATAACAATCGCCCACTGCACTCCGTAGACGCCCAGACCGGTGTATTCCGGCAGATAATAGGCAAGCGGCACCTGGACAAGCCACATGGTCAGCAGGGTAACCGTCATCGTCGCTATCGTATCACCCACGCCCTCCACACACAGACTTAATACAATAGTCAGGCCGAACACCATATAACCCACTATCTGTATTCTCATAAAGTCTCCGGCTATTTCGACGAGTTCCGGCTCGGAATTGAAGATACGTATTATATAATCGGCATAAAACCATACCGCCACACAAACGATAGCTATAAAACCTGTGACCAGGGCTACTGCTATCCAGCCGCCTTTCTCCGCCCGGTCGGGTTTTCCCGCCCCCAGGTTCTGTCCGGCAAGCACGCCGGCTGCGTTGCCCAGTGCCCCGGCGGGCATTCTGAGAAACATGTCTATCCTCTGCATCAGTGAATGAGCGCCGACGGCATTAGTGCCGAAAGGCGCTATGAATAAAACAAGTACCAGATAGGGCAGGAACCTTTGTATCCCGGTAATGGAGGCAGGGATACCGATTTTCATGAGGCGCCATATGATATTTTTATCGAGAGAGAAATTCCGCAGCGTCAACCTGAGCCTGGTCCGTCCCGTAAAAAGAATCCAGATTCCAAGCACCCCTCCGGTACTTTGAGAAATGACATTCGCCCAGGCAGCCCCGCTGACTCCCATGCTGGGGAATATCCACCAGCCGAATACCAGAATCGGACACAGGACAACATGAAATATCCTGAAAAAGATGGATATCTTCATCGGTGTTACCGTGTCACCCGATGCCTGCATTATCAACTGGGAGACTATCGCCAGAGACATGGTTATCGAGCCTGCAAGCTGTATACGCATGTACGCCGCGCCCTCAGAAACTACATCAGCTTCTATACCGAAAAGTAATAAAATAGGCTCGGCAAACAGTATGCCTATTACCGCCATAACCAGAGAGAGTGCTATACCGATAACGAAAGCCTGCTGGGCAACATGATTGGCACTATCCGTATCCCCCGCTCCGACGAACCGGGCAACCATGGCTCTGAGACCGGTGTAGAGACCCATTATCAGGGAATTCATCACCATGATAACCATTCCGGAAACGCCGACACCGGCAATAGAAGCCGCACCCAGCTTACCCACCCATATCATATCTATGGTGGGTCCTATTACGGTAAGAGTTTGGGCTATCATAATGGGCCAGGACAGAGACCACAGGTTTTGGATGACGCTGCCCTGTGTCCAGTCCTTTACCAGATAGGAGCTCCTCATGAAAACTAATCATATCACAATGACATTGAACAAGTAACAAATATGTACTACACATAATCATTATCCAGACATATCTCTCACTATTCTATGTTTCTCCGTATTCTGGTAGAATAGACGATAATGCGAGAAGGTGCGACTCCTATCCGACAGCAATACCTCAGGATAAAGCGGAGATATCCCCACGCAATCGTCCTCTTCCGCCTCGGGGATTTCTACGAGACCTTTGACGACGACGCCAAAACAGTCTCCGGAGAGCTCGATATCGTCCTTACTTCCAGAGAAATGGGCAAGGGACACCGCGTACCGCTTGCCGGTATTCCTTACCACGCCCTGGACAACTACCTGGCACGTCTTGTCAACCGTGGCCACAAGGTGGCTATCTGCGAGCAGATGACGCAGCCCGGCGAGACAAAGGGACTGGTTGAAAGAGAAGTGGTCAGGTTGGTAACGCCGGGCACCGTGGTCGAACCCGGCCTGCTCGACAGCAAGACGAATAACTATCTGGTCAGCCTGGTCCTGAGGAACGAAGATGCGGGTATAGCCTATATAGATATCACCACCAGCGAGTTCGCAACTACTCAGCTTCCTTTACAGAGGGTAATTCACGAACTCGAACGACTAAATCCTTCGGAAATAATCACCCCTGAAAGTTCCTACCTTGCCGATTTTGGACTGACCTCTCCGGTAACCCGACTCGACGACTACTGGTTCGAGACGGAGATTGCCAGCCAGACTTTGCTTGACCACTTCAGAGTAGCCTCGCTCGACGGTTATGGCTGTTCGGGGCTACCGCTGGCGATAGGAGCCGCCGGAGCTGTCATTCACTATATACAGGAGACACAGAAAGGTGCTCTGGGACAACTTACGGGGCTTTCAACCTACTCCACCGATAATTTTATGGCTCTCGACGAACAGACCCAGACCAACCTGGAGCTATTTCGCAGCTCCACCTCCAGAACCGGGGGAGGCTCGCTACTTTCGTTTATCGACCTCACCAAAACGGCTATGGGGGGAAGGCTTCTCAGGAGGTGGCTGGGGAAACCTTTGCTTGACATAACAGAGTTGAATAGACGGCTGGACGCCGTCACCTGGTTCCACGAGAACACCCTCGCCCGCAACCAGACTATCTCACTGCTGGGCAAGACGGCAGACATCGAAAGGCTGATAAACAGGGTGAGGAGTAACATAATCACTCCACGGGAAATAGTCGCCCTGAAGCACGGACTGGAGGTAATACCGGAACTGGTGCAGGTAATAGAAAGCGGCAGCAGCAACAGCCAGATTAACTGGCTTAAAGAAGAATTAAAACCACGCCAGGACGTGGTGGAACTGGTAGGGGAGGCGATAGTAGACGAGCCATCCAACAGTCTCGGTGAAGGCAATGTTATCAGGAAAGGTTTCTCCGAAGAACTGGATAACCTGCGCATGGCATCGCAGAACGCCAGGCAATACCTCGCCAACATGGAGCGCCAGGAACAGGAAAATACCGGAATCAAATCGCTCAAAGTTGGCTACAACAAGGTCTTCGGCTACTATATAGAAGTCTCGAAACCAAATCTGCCACAGGTACCCGAACACTATATCAGGAAACAGACACTGGTTAACGGCGAGCGGTTCTTTACACCGGAACTGAAAGAATACGAGTCGATGATTCTCAACGCCCGGGACAGAATCAGCGAGCTTGAAACGAGTCTGTTCCAGAGGGTATGCCGGCAGGTAGCCACGGCAAGCGACAGGGTGCTGGCGGTTGCCGACGCCCTGGCGAATGTGGATGTATTCTCAAGCCTGGCTGAAACGGCGATACGTTATGATTATCACCGACCTGAACTGAACACGGGCACGGCGATAACCATACACGGAGGACGCCACCCTGTGGTGGAGAGAAGCCTGGTAGGTAGCGACTTCGTGCCCAATGATACTTTTCTATCCAATGACGACGCCCAGCTTATTGTCCTTACCGGACCCAACATGGCAGGGAAGTCCACCTACCTGAAACAGGTAGCCCTTATCGTGCTTCTGGCGCAGACAGGCAGTTTCGTACCGGCGGCCTCGGTTGAAATAGGCGTGGTAGACCGCATCTTTACCCGGGTCGGAGCCAGGGAAGACCTGGCGGCGGGTCAGTCCACCTTCATGATGGAGATGGTAGAAACGGCGAACATACTTAACAACGCCACACCCCGCTCTCTGCTCATTCTGGATGAAATCGGACGCGGCACCAGCACCTATGACGGGCTCTCCATCGCCCGGGCTGTTGCCGAGTATATCCACAACCACCCCAAACTGGGCTCGAAAACGCTCTTCGCCACTCACTACCACGAGATGGTGGAGCTTGCCGGTTTCCTGCCGAGAGTAAAGAATTATAACGTGGCGGTGACCGAGGAAAAGGGGAAGGTTATCTTCCTTCGTAAAATCGTTCCCGGCGGAGTCGATAAAAGCTACGGTATACATGTTGCCCAGCTCGCCGGACTTCCCAGGTCGGTGGTAAACCGCGCCAACGAGGTGCTGGAGGAACTGGAAAGCACGGGCTCGCAAAAGCAGCCCACCACCAGCAGAAAGCGGCAGAAAAAGGCGCCGGTAGAGCAGATGTCTTTCTTCGGGCAGAAACCCCCTGTCCTGGAAGAGCTTGAAAACCTTGATATCGATTCCCTTTCTCCGCTCGAAGCCCTGACGAAACTCTACGAAATTCAGAAGAAGGCGAGGGAGGAGTGAGACATGACACAGAACCAACCTGGAGAAACCACTGCACAGTTATACCTGGTAGCCGACCAGTTACGGACTATGGCAAACACCGGTATTACTCATACTGATAACCCGTTCGAACGGGAACGCTGTGAAAAACGCTTATGATAGCCGCAAGGCTGGTGAGTATCCTCGATAACCAGCCGTTTGAAGAGGTGGCTGCAAGATTCATTGACAATCAGGAACACCTCAGCCCTCTTATAGGAGCAGAAGCGGCGGTATTACGAGATAATCGACTATTACTCATTAAACGTCATGATGACGGGCTGTGGGCTGTTCCGGGAGGTCTGGCCGAAGTTGGGGAAACACTTCCTGAAACGGCACTAAGAGAGCTGGAGGAAGAAACCGGACTAAGCGGTTCCATAAAACGACTTCTCGGGGTATTCGATTCTCGAATGTGGGGAACACGGTCGAAATCGCATCTGTACCACGTTATTTTCGAGATTGACGCAGGAGAAGATGAGCCTGCAATAACTACCGAGGCTACCGACTACGGCTTCTTTGCGGTAAATGAACTGCCGGACCTTTCGCCCGGTCATGAAAGAGTCCCTTTTCTATTCAAACTATTGAATAGTTCTATCGAGGCGCCGTTTTTCGATGGGTTGAGCTATTAGGTATCCGGATTTAAAGGAGGGAGATAGAATATGAAAATTCTGTCCATATCATGCAGTCCGAGAAAAGGGGGTAACACGGAAACACTGCTAAACGAAGCGTTAAAGGGAGCGAAACAGGACGGAGCCGAGGTGGAGCTTTTCAGCGTTGCCGGTAAGACAATAGCGCCCTGCGATGCCTGCGACGCCTGTCGTAACAACAAGGGTATCTGCCATATCAAGGACGACATGCAGGAACTATATGACAGGATAATCGAGGCTGACGGCATTATCTTCGGAACTCCCGTTTACTACTATAATATGACGGCGCAGTGCAAGGCGGTGATGGACCGGACTATCGCCCTGAACCACTGCGAGAAGACCATGGCAAACAAAGTAGGCGGTATCGTAGTCGTTGCCGGCAGCTTAGGGAATATCAACGCCGTGAAGGACTTATATTTCTACTTCGTGGCGAAAAGGATGCTCCCTGCCAACTACATATCCGCTTACGCCGGGGGTAAAGGAGACGTCACGGGCCTGGAGAAGTGTATGAAGGCGACCAATGACCTGGGACGTCAGATGGTGAAGTTAATAGAGATGGAGTTTAAATACCCGGAAGAGTTCCCGCTCATGCCCATTTCCTTCGGCACGCACACTAAATAAATAACAGGGGAGTTTCAAAGAGGGGGTTAAAGCCCTAACTAATAGCGGGGTGTTTAAGAGGGGCGAAGCCCCTCTTCCTAAAAAGTTTCCCCTTCCCCTTATAAAGGGTGTTGTATCATAAGTGCTATTTTTAAGCCTTTTTGTCATTCCCACGTAAGTGGGAATCTAGAAACCGTGCCTGATTATACTAACATGGATTCCCGTCCGCCACGGCGGACGGGAATGACGACTTTTAGTACAAGCCCCTTATAAAGGGGAAGGGGATTAAGGGGATAGGGATATATATATATATATCAGTGTTCGTGTTAGAGTTGATGCTCCCTGAATTTCCGTACGATATCATTACTCCTGGTAAGGGCACAGCTCGCATAAAAATCGGTCCGGCACTTTATTATAGCGTGGATTTAAAATCCCTCTCTTTCTCCCCTTCGGCAAGCTCAGGGCAGGCTCTTTATGAAAGGGAGAAGTTAATTTCTATCTTTCAATAGTCCGTTATTATTTTAAAAAGGGGTTGACAAAATTAAATATATACTTTATTATATATTAAGATAATTAATATATAGATTAAATTAGTTAATATATTAACCGGAAAGGAAAAAGAATTATGCCGAAGGACTGGAATGAACTTACACGACTCACCAAGGGGGCGGATATCACCATAGAAAGAGTCAGGCTAGTTGAAAACGGAATCGCCATTGAAGGTGAGTTCGAGTTGCCGATGCTTGCCCGTCTGGCTGCGGAAGACCAGGTATTTATAATGGCATTCATACAGTGCCACGGCTCGATAAAAGACATGGAGGAGATGTTCGGAATAAGCTACCCGACGGTCAAGAACAGGCTTAACCGTCTTGCCGATAAGCTCAAGCTAGTACAGAACTATACTTTCTCTCCCCTGGAAGAAGTTACATCCCAGCAGAACGGAGTGTTATCAGAGCTTGAGCGTGGAGAAATAACAGCCGAGGAGGCGATAGAGAGGTTAAAGAAATGAACAGACCACCTATGACGATGCGGATACGAATAAAAAATAATAAAACGAAGATAAATCTCTGGCTGCCGCTATTTCTTATCTTCCCTTTCATGGCGATATTCCTGCTGGTACTTGCCCCGCTGGCATTGCTGACAGCAATCATACTCCTGCCGTTCGGCTATGCAAGGTCGGTGTTGTGCGCTCCTGCAATATTGGGCATCTTTCACGCTATGCAGGGACTCGAGGTTGATGTCGCCCAAAACGATAAAGAAAGCGTACTTATTACAGTTAAATAAAAAATAAATAACAGGAGGTTTGAAAAATGTCTGACAATAGAAAACGCATACTGGAAATGCTTGCCGAGCAAAAAATAACCGTCGATGAGGCCGAGAGGTTGCTTGCCGTCACTGAGACAGAGCCTGAGAAAGAGAAAGAAAACACATCATACCAGACAACACCCGAGAGAAAACAGTTTCCGAAGTACATGAGGGTAGTGGTCGAGCCCGGTGATAGTCCCGGAGACGGACCGCCCTCGGAAAAAGTAAACATCCGGGTACCGATGAACCTGATACGCGCCGGAATGAAACTCACTTCTCTCATTCCGCCTCACGCCGCCGATAAAATGCATGATGCGATGAAAGAGAAAGGAATGGACTTCGACCTGCGAAACATTAAACCGGATGATATCGAAGAACTAATCGAGGCTCTGGGCGACCTTGAGGTGAATGTAGACGGCGGACGCGAGAAGGTACGCGTCTACGTAGAATAACCCCAACGACAACAAGTCCCGATGGGAAGTCTCTTCTTCCCATCGGGACTTTTCCTGAACCGGACGTTTAATCTTTACCCAGTTTCTCTATTTCCTCTTCCACCTCTTCCGCCCCTTCGGCATAATACCCTTCTTCATCAGGCGCAAGCTCTTTCAAGAGTCTGAGAAACTCACCGGCATGAACACGTTCTTCATCGGCTATATCTTTCAGGACCGCCGCTGCCAGTTTGTTATCAGTTGATTCTGCCAGCTGCATATAAAGCTGGACCGCTTCATATTCGGCAGCAACCATAAACCGTATGGCGCGTACCAGTTCTTCTTTGGTGAGTTTCTTATCGTTGGCAAGACCTGAGAACGGAGTCCCGAAATCAGGCATAATACACCTCCTCTTAGATAAATCTACTAATATTTTACTACATAGTTTCTCAGTGTGCCTATCGGCTCTATCTTAACCTCAACCGTATCGCCCGGTTTCATCGGACCGATACCGCTCGGTGTACCGGTAGCGATTATATCACCCGGCAGCAAAGTCATCACGCTAGAGATAAAACTAATCAGGTTTGGTACCGAAAATATTAAGTCACGCGTATTACCCTTCTGTTTAAGCTCCCCGTTAAGCCAGGTCTCCAGAGCAACATCGCCGGGGTCCAGTTCCGTCTCTATG
>CAZCMK010000045.1:0-7419 GCA_964499775.1 uncultured Dehalococcoidales bacterium
GCTGGCAATCTCCGGAAACGGCGGCAGGCTGTTTAGAGAAGTGTAATCATTAGCCCTGGGTCCCGCGCCGTCATCACTCAAGAAATACTTGTCATATTTTTTATCCGCCATGTGAACCTCCTGTAATAAACTAAAATCAATAGGTATCGTTATATACCGGTTTTATTGATGCCGGATGCCTCAGTGAATTCCAATAATTCATTATTATTTCTTTTCGTATTGATGTGTCCGTAACACAAAAGTTTGAAACAATTCTAGACCAAAGTTAAAAATTTTACAATAACACCTTGTGGTACTTCTTTCTATTTTGTTGGTTTAAGAACTCTACCAAAGCCTTAGTATTTTCTGAAATGTTACTTTTTTACCTAACCAGCATAGTGTGAACCTATCCTGATATTTTTCATATAACTCAGGCACCAGATTCATGCCATACTTGTGGACGAATCTATTAGATTTATAGCTTTTCTTATTATTTTCAAAACGTTCCACAGGCGTAAGTCCGGTCATGCCGACGTAATAGCAGGGAAGAAACTGGTTTAGACCTTCCGAAGCTCTGGGCAGAGGCAAACCTTGAGGAACAGAGGAAACTCCTTCTTACGATGCTGGATGCTGTTTACATTGATACGAAAAACAACCTGATCGTCGCAGTAAAGCCGAAACCACCGTTCAGACCGGTATTTCAGGTAGCTGCGCAAAGAGAAGGATCCGTTATCGAAATAAGAAACGGGTCCGAAGATCATTCTCCGAACCCGTCTTTGTTTCTGGTGGAGGCGGGGGAGGGTCGAACTCCCCGTCCAAAAGAGGCTACCCAGGATATACTACAAGCTTAGCCAGCTCTTTAGTCTTGTCCGTGCCGGCCTCTGCCGGCCGAGTCCGGCCAGACCAGTCGATTATTCTTTCACCACTCTTATCGACATCGGAGCGGCGGCACCCCGGCTAAACGTCACCCACTCCCGACCCGTCGGGGTGAGGTCAGGGTGGATGTGCAGCCTATTTAATTAGGCGGCAACTAATTCTGGTTCTTCGCCAGTTATTTTTGCCACTTGTTTTATGAGGTTAGCGGCACCTCAGCCTGCAATCCTGTAGCATACCTCCCCTGTCGAACCCGCGCGCCCCCTTGTGAGGTATAAGGTGCTAACTGTAGACCTTACTCTTCTGCTTCCTCCTTTTCGTAGCCCGGTCCATCTCTCTTTCAGCATCGCGGCGGGCGATGGACTCGCGCTTGTCATATAACCTCTTGCCCTTTGCCAGGGCTATCTCCACTTTGGCTATACCGTCCTTTAGGTATATTTTCAGGGGAACCAGTGTCAAGCCCTTCTCCGCCACTTTACTTGATAATTCGGCAATCTCTCTGCGATGCAAAAGAAGTTTGCGCGGTCGGGTCGGCTCATGGCTCATATAGCTGGCGGCATCGTAACGGGCGATATGAGCATTCAGGAGCCAGAGCTCGCCGTTTTCAGGCCTGACATAAGCATCGGACAGACTGGTCTTTCCAGCCCGTATAGATTTTATCTCCGTGCCGGTCAGTGATATACCCGCCTCCACGCTATCCTGTATGTGAAAGTTATGGTACGCCTTTCGGTTGGTGGTTATTGTTTTTATCCCCATCAACTAAATTATACCACACACTCAGGAGCGGGAAGCCGGGACTACTTTTTAGCTTCTTTTTCCGGTTTGCTCAAGACTTCATCAACAATCCCGTACTCCACCGCCTCTTCAGGGTTGAGGTAGAAGTCACGGTCGATATCACGTGTTACTTTTTCAGGGTCCTGTTTTGTATGTTTGATAATGATATCCTTCATGATATCCTGCTGCCGTGAAATCTCACGGGCGGCAATCTGGATATCGGATGCCTGTCCCTGGGCATCACCACTCGCCTGGTGCATAAGGATGGTCGAATTGGGCAGAGCATAGCGTTTCCCCTCAGCACCGGCGCAAAGCAGCACCATTGCCATACTGGCTGCCATGCCCACACAGATAGTGGATACATCGGGGCGGATGAACTGCATCGTGTCATAAATTGCCAGGCCGGAGTGGATTTGCCCTCCGGGACTCTGTATGTACATGCTGATATCCTTGTCCGGGTCTTCGCGCTCCAGATATAGAAGCTGGGCGATTATGGTATTAGCTACGGGGTCGGTTATCGGGGTGAACAGCATAATAATGCGTTCTTTAAGGAGTAACGAGTATATATCCCAGTACCTATCACCTCTCGGACCACTTTCAAGCACTCCGGGAATAACATTCATTGGCTCCATGTTCATTTCCCTTCCTCCTTTTTTCTTCTCCTGGTTTTTGTTTTCTTAGCTTCTTTTTGAACACCGGTATATTCCGCAAGCTTCTCCATAGTTTTCCTGGTTAGCAAGTTCTGTGTAATCGACTCACGAATCTGCGGGTCGTTCATCACTTTCTTGAGTTCTTCCTTGTTCTCGGTTGAGTTATTTATCATGCTTTCTATCTCGGCATCTATCTCACCAGTCTCCGCCTTAATATCCTCTGCTTCGGCAACCTTGCTCAAGACAAGAGTATGGGTAACCCTTCTTTCCGCCATCGGCTTTAACTCCTCGCGCAGCTCTTCCTCAGTCTTATTGACGGTTGCCAGATAGTCTTCAAGCGACTGGTTACTCGTTTGAAATCGCTGGTTCAACATTCTGTTTATTTCAGACTCCACCAGTACCGGCGGATAATCAATTACGGTAACGGCAGCCACGGCATCGAGCAGCTTCTCTTCATAATTCACCCTTTCCTGTTCTTCAGCCCTCTTTTTCATATCGGATAACGCACGCTCGCGGAGAGCTTTCATCGTGTCAAACTCGGCACCAACCGTTTTTGCGAACTCGTCATTCACTTCCGGCAGTATCTCCTGTTTGATAGCGGTGGCCTTTACCTTGAAAGAAGCATCTTTTCCTGCCAGTTCTTCTTCGGTATAGTCATCAGGATATTTAAGGGTGAACTCCTTCTCTTCGTCGCTTTTCATCCCCACCAGTTTTTCTGGAAAGCCGGTTACAGGGAACGACTGTCCGGCGATAACCTGGTACTGCGCTCCTTTCTGGTTAAGAAAGGTATTATCTTCAACCCTTCCTTCAACATCGATAACCACCAGGTCGCCGAAATCCACCGGACGTTCCACTGGCTCCCAGGTAGCGTGCTGATGACGAAGCTGCTCTACGACCTCGTCAACATTGCTCTCCGTCACCTCGATTGGTTCGCGTTCAACTTTGATATTCTGGTAATCACCAAGCTCAATGGTCGGTCTTAACGGGACGGTTGCCTTTATAACCAGCGGTTCCATCTGGCTTACTTCTAATTCCGGCCTGGCGATAGCATCAAGCTCCTTTTCTTCCAGGGCTTTCTCATACACCTCCGGGATAAGGTCATTAAGCGCCTCCTCGAGAAGACTCTCTTTACCTATATATCGTTCGAATATGCCACGGGGGGCTTTCCCCTTGCGAAAACCGGGTACCCTGGCTTTCTTGACCAGACGCTTATAAGCTCCCTGCATTGACTCTTCTACCTCTTCCGGCTCCATCTCGATAGTCAGAAACGCCTGACTATTCTCAGTCTTATCATTGGTTACTTTCATTCTTCCTCCCGTAGCCTTATATGCAGCTCGGCCAGTTGTTCCTCGGTAACCGGTGAAGGCGCATCCAGTGTCAGGTCCATAGCAGCCTGGTTTTTGGGGAAAGCTATCACTTCTCTGATATTTTCCTCTCCCGCCAGCAACATCACAAGGCGGTCGATGCCCGGAGCTATCCCTCCATGAGGAGGTGCCCCGTATTCAAAAGCCTTCAGGAGATGCCCGAAACGCTCTATAATCTCTTCATTTCCATAACCCAGCAACCTGAATATCTTGTTCTGAATCTCCCTGTCATGAATTCTGATGCTGCCGCTGGCCAGTTCATAACCGTTACAGACGACATCGTATTGTCTGCCCCTTACTTGTTCCGGCGCCTCATCCAGCAGGTGCATATCCTCTTCTTTAGGAGCGGTAAACGGATGGTGCATAGACTCCAGCTTTCCTGTATCCTCATTACGCTCGAACAGGGGGAAATCCACGACAAAGGCAAAACCAAGCAATTCGTTATCGACAAGCCCCAGGCGGCTGCCCATCTCCTCACGCAGTCGGCTTAATGCCAGGTTAACCAGTCCCGGATTACCGGCAACAATAAGCATGAGGTCTCCGGGTCCGGCACCGAGACGACCTGCCATTTCTTTAACCTGTTCTACAGTCATATATTTCGATGCTACCGATTTCACCATATCAATCGTCAAATCTTCCAGGCTGCCTGCGGAAGCATCCAGGGCGACTGTCAACAATCCGGGAACGCCAAGAGTCTTTACCATCTTATTAAGCTCTTCAAGCTGCCCACGGGTATAGCCGGCGCAGCCCGGAGCGCAGATACCCTTTACCTTTCCGTCATCGGCAATCGCAGAACGAAAAACAGAAAATTCGGTAGTTTCAGCTATATCGGAAATATCGGCAAGCTCCATTCCAAACCGCAAATCAAAATGGTCTGTGCCGTATCTCTCCATTGCCTCGGCATAGCTCAAACGAGGGAAGGGTTTTATTATCTTCAGTTCGGGTTTAACCGTTTCGACCATGGAAGTAAAAAGTTCCTCAATCAAGTTGAGTATATCTTCCTCCTCGACGAAGCTCATCTCCAAATCTAGCTGAGTATGCTCCGGCTGGCGGTCAGCGCGATTGTCCTCATCTCGAAAGCACCTGGCAATCTGGAAATACCTCTCCACGCCGGATACCATCAGAAGCTGCTTTATCTGCTGAGGCGACTGGGGCAGCGCGTAGAACTCACCGGGATGAATACGGCTGGGAACAATATAATCCCGCGCTCCCTCCGGAGTGCTTTTTATCATAATAGGTGTCTCAATCTCAAGAAAACCCCTTTTATCCAGGAAATCACGTATATACATCACCACCTGGTGACGGAGCACCAGGTTTTTATGCATCCGCTCACGTCGCAGGTCGAGATAGCGGTATTTGAGACGGAGGTTTTCATCTATATCAACGTCCTCGTTAACGTAAAAAGGCGGCGTCAGGGATGGATTGAGTACAGCCGTATTATTGGCGATAACTTCGATTTCACCGGTCGGCAGTTTGTGGTTCTCAGTCCCTTTCGGTCGTAGGGCTACCTCTCCGTCGACGCTGATTACGTATTCGTTACGCATCTCGCTGGCTACCTTATGGCATTCATTCGATGTCTCCGGGTTGAACACCACCTGGACTATACCCTCACTATCACGGAGGTCAATGAAGGTCAGCCCACCGTGGTCACGCCGACGGTCAACCCAGCCGGCAAGCGTTACCTTTTTACCGACATGTTCCCTGGTTAACTCCCCACAGCTATGAGTTTTAAGCAAATATCCATATCTCCTGCTAGAATAATCGTCGTCTCTCTAATAGAGATTATATCTTATGTGAAGGTAATTCTTCAACCTGCCGGGTTCACCTGAGCGTACTGCTTGCATCTTATTGATAGTTTTGACCTCACCCCTACCCCTCTCCAACCAGAATCATTGAGATGGAATGAGTAACTATCCTGGTTGGAGAGGGGAGTCAAAAAAGAGAGGGGGGCGAAGCCCCCCTCTCTAAAATACTCTCCCCCTCTCACGCATACGAATATTTATACAGCAAAAAAGGTGCCGCGTGAGAGGGGGATTAAGGGGGTGAGTAAAAATATCAGCCGAAACAGAACAATACTATTTGCCGGGCTTATCCTAGCCTTATTTGACACAGGTGCACCGATACTATAAAATTAAACCAATCTGGGATTACGGCATACCTGAAAAAGGAGGAAATCATTGCCGAACTGGAACGGACATTCCGGTCTTAACGGAGGGACATATCGTATGATGATGCCCTGGGCTTGGCATGCCGCCAGTTCGGGGACGATGCGAGTGTAATCCCCAGACTGGCAGAGGTGCTGACCAGGCCCGGGTACGATTGTATCCGGGCTTTTTATTTTCACCTGAAATAGCAGGTTGACAGCATATAACGCAGATACTAATATCATTAGGAGGCCAAACATGGCTAAAACCATCGAGCAGATAAACGATAAGATAAAAGAAGGTAAGGCGGTAGTTTTTACCGCTGAAGAGATAATAGACCTCGTTAAAGAAAAAGGCGTAAAAGAAGCCGCCCGTGAAGTGGATGTCGTCACTACCGGGACTTTCAGCCCGATGTGCTCATCGAGCGCCTATTTAAACATCGGCCACTCCAGGCCGAGAATAAAGCTTGGCGGAGGCAGGACATACCTTAACGACGTACCCGCCTATACCGGAATGGCGGCAGTAGACCTGCTGATAGGCGCGACCGCCATCCCCGACGACGACCCTAGAAACAGGGTCCACCCGGGTGAATTCAACTACGGCGGCGGACATGTTATAGAGGAACTCGTCGCCGGAAAAGACATCAGTTTGGTTGCAACCGCCCATGGTACCGACTGCTATCCTCGCAGACGGCTGGAGACGTGGATTAATATCAAGGACCTGAACGAAGCGGTCCTCTTCAATCTCAGGAACTCCTGTCAGAACTACAACGTTGCGGTGAACCTTTCAGACAAGACAATCTATACCTATATGGGCATGTTGAAACCCCGGCTGGGCAATGCCAACTACGCCACCGCCGGTCAGCTCTCACCGCTGTTCAACGACCCATACTATATAACGATAGGTATCGGCACAAAGATATTCCTGGGAGGCGGCACCGGATTCGTCGCATGGCAGGGCACTCAGCATAACCCCGATGTACCCCGTACCGAAAAAGGCGTGCCGAAAAGCGGAGCCGGAACTCTGGCGTTAATCGGCGACCTCAAGCAGATGAACTCCAGGTGGCTGGTAGGAGTCAGTATGCTCGGCTACGGCTCCACGCTCAGCGTCGGCATCGGCGTGCCGATTCCGATACTATCGGAGGAAATACTGGAGCACACGGCGATTACCGATGACGAAATACTGGCTACAATTATAGACTACTCCAAGGCATATCCCAATCTGGAGCCGGATACCCTCGGTGAGGTCAGCTACGGCCAGCTAAAGAGCGGATATATAAAAGTACAGAATAAGAAGGTGCCCACGGGATCTCTTTCCAGCTACTCACGCGCCGTGGAAATAGCGACCACGCTGAAGCAGTGGATACAGGACGGCAAATTCCTGTTAACTGAACCGGTAGCGCCACTGCCCGGTGTGGACTCCGGTGTTACCTTCAAACCGCTGAAAGAACGTCCGCTGGAGGAGTAAAACCCGTCCGGGGCGAACTGGTAATAACGAAAGGGGGAAAGAAGGGATGGCGACATCAAAAAGAATAGTACTGCGTTTTCCGAGACGGCTGGTAGACAGGCCTATAGTGAGCCGTCTGGTTAAGGACTATAACCTGGACTTTAATATACTGAAGGCTTCGGTAACGCC
>CAZCMK010000045.1:7519-14386 GCA_964499775.1 uncultured Dehalococcoidales bacterium
TATGTATCAAGGCATGTCCTCCGAGAGCCATGGAGCTGCATTTTTAGCCGATGTACGAACCCAGATTATATCGCAGCCGGATTGCCGGCAAAGACATGGTCGCCTTTAACGTAACGGTTAAAGAGACTGACCTGTATATCCGTGCTTTAGAGAACCTTAAAAGTAAAGCCACCAGGCTGGTGATAAAATACCGGGAGATTCTGGAGAAATATATCGAGCGTAATCCGCTGTTTCTAACATCGCTCGAACCTTTCTCCCCCAGAGACGATGCCCCGCTGATTGTCAAGTCCATGGCGGATTCCGCCGGAAAAGCGGGAGTGGGACCGATGGCAGCGGTGGCGGGAGCGATTGCCGAATTCGTCGGTAATGAACTGCTGGAATTTTCACCTGAGGTTATCGTGGAGAACGGCGGGGATATTTTCCTGAAGAGCCTGAAAAAAAGAAAGGTGAGTATTTACGCCGGAAAATCCCCTCTCAGCGAGAAAATAGGACTGGAAATCGAGCCGGAAGAGACACCGCTGGGAATCTGCACCTCTTCAGGCACGTTCGGCCATTCTCTTAGCTTCGGGCAGGCTGACGCGGTGGTTGTCCTCTCATCCTCCACTCCCCTGGCTGACGCCGCCGCCACGGCGATAGCCAACCTGATTAACCAGCCGGACGACATAGAAAAAGGCATCGAGATGGCGGAAAGTATCCAAGGGGTAAAGGGAGTGGTTATAATAAAGGATGATAGGGTAGGAGTCCGGGGCGAGGTAAAAATTTGCCGGATGAGTTAATATTTATCAGTACAGTGCTTTCACCTGAAAACTTAACACGGAGGAAATTGCATTTAAAAGTCATTCTGAGGAATCCGCCCGGGCGGATGACGAAGAATCTCACCACAGAGAAAACCAGTAGAGATTTTTCACCCGCCTAAGGCGGGTTCAGAATGACATAAGGAAAGCACTTTTTGGGCGAGGATAACAAGGAGCGTATATAATGCTTGTTAAAGATGAACTGGAGAGATACGACCGCCAGATAATAATGAGGGGATTCGGCGAGGAAGGACAGGAAAAGCTGAAAAAGGCGAAGGTGGTTATCGCCGGATGCGGAGGTCTCGGCTCGCCCATAGCAATATATCTGGCTGCCGCCGGCGTGGGAAGGATAAGAATAATCGACCACGATAAAATCGACCTCAGTAACTTGAACCGGCAGGTCTTGCACTGGAACAAGGACATCGGCAGAAATAAAACCGAATCGGCCTCCAAAAAGCTAATTCAGCTAAACCCTGACGTAAAAATAGAAGCCCTGACGGATACAATAGACGAAACAAATGTCTCTGCCCTTACAGAAGGATATGACCTGATACTGGACGCGATGGACAACCTGCCGACCCGGTTTCTGCTGAACCAGGCGGCTATCCGGCACAATATCCCCTTCATTCACGGAGCTGTCCACGGTCTGGAAGGAAGAGCCACCACCATAATCCCCGGAAAAACCGCCTGCCTGCGATGTATATACAAGGGGCATATCCCTGAAGAAAAATTCCCGGTGGTGGGGGTCACTCCGGCAATTATCGGCTGCATCCAGGCAACTGAAGCCATCAAGTACCTGGTAGGGATAGGCAAGCTGCTGGAAGACAGGCTGTTGGTCTATGACGGCCTGAATATGAAAACCATGGAACTCTACGTAAAAAGAGACCCCGAATGCGAACACTGCGGAGGATGAAAAGAATCAAGATGAGGGGCACCGATGGACTTTAACCTGACCGAGGGACAACTGGCAATCCAGCGGATGGCAGGAGAGTTTTCCGAAAGGGAAATCGAGCCGATAGCGGACAGACTGGATAAAGAGGGCAGACTACCCGACTACCTGATAAAAAAGCTCGCCGGACTTGGACTGCTGGGGATGACCGTACCGAAAAAATACGGCGGGACAGAAGCAGGCAACCTGGACTGCATTCTGGCTATCGAGCAGCTGGCTTACTCCGGGACGGGCGTCTGGTGGCTGGTAGGTTTCAATAACAGTATCCCCGCATCCATAGTCAAGTTCGGCTCGGAGGAGATAAAAGAGAAGTACCTCAGACCGCTCTGTGACGGCATGGCGTATGCCAGCATACAGTTCACCGAGGAGGAAACAGGCTCGGACGCCTCAACGTTCACCACCACAGCCGTACCGGATGGAGACAGCTATGTAATAAACGGCATGAAACGCTTCAGCACCTTCGGCGCCCGCGAGGGTTACGCCGTTACCTATACCAGAGACGAAGACGGCAACTGTACCGCCTTTGTCCTGGAGAAACTGAGGAAAGGGTATTCCGCTCCTAAAATATGGGAACTGACGGGAAGTGGAGGAATAGAAGCGGCGGACGTGTACTTCGATAACTTCAGGGTACCGTCAAATAACATGCTCGGCCAGAAAGGCAAGGGCTACGATATATTACTGTACTGGATAGCCGCGGAAAAGATACAGCAGTGCGCCGCATCCGTAGGGATAGCCCGGGCTGCCCTCGATGAAGCGGTGAAATACGTAAAGTCAAGAAATAGCCGCGGAAAACCGATTTCGAATATGCAGGGTATCAGGTGGACGCTGGCGGACATGCAGGCAAAGCTGGAAGCCTGTCGCTGGCTGACCTATAAAACGGCCTTTGCCGAAGACAGCGAGTCTCCTGACTGGCAGACGGAAGCGGCAACGGCAAAACTGTTCGTGGTGCCTGCCGCCATGGAGATAGTCGAAGCGGCAAGACGCCTCCACGGCGCCTACGGTTATACCGCGGAAACCAAGATTGAAAGACTATCCCGGGCTATCGCCGGATTCCCAGCAATCGCAGTCAGTCTGGAAATCAACAGGTCGATAACAGGAAGCTCGCTGGTAAGGTAAAGCGCTAACCAGCAGGTTTACGGCTTAATAGACCGGGTCGTCGGCGTTCCTGGCTCTTGATTTCAGCCACTTCTGTTTCTGAGCTATTCTCGTCCGTTCATCCGTGGTACGGTAGCCGGACAGAAATCCTTTCTTAAAAGAATTAAAAGTGTTATTACGAATAGCTTGCCTTGTTTCCGACATCAGTCTGGAGATAAAGGTCAGATTATGAATCGTTGCCAGCCTGTAAGCCAGTAATTCCCGGGCATTAAATAGATGATGCAGATAAGACGCTGAAAAAGTACGGCAGGTATAGCATTCGCATCCTGGTTCTAATGGTTCCTTCATCCTGGAGAAGACGGCATTCCGTATATTAACCCTGCCGGAACGGGTAAAGAGAGCCCCGTTTCTGGCCACGCGGGTTGGCAAAGCGCTATCGAACATATCGATTCCCCTTGAGACACCCTCCAGGATATCTTCGGGCGAACCTACACCCATGAGGTAACGCGGTTTGTCTTCGGGTAGATGGGGTACGGTCTCGTCGATTATCGCCCCTGTCACTTCCTTAGGTTCACCGATACTCAGTCCGCCGATGGCGTAGCCGGGAAAATCAAGGGAAGCCAGATACTGAGCAGACTGACGGCGCAGCTCCGGCGAGGTCCCGCCCTGAACGATAGCGTACAGAGCCTGGTCGCTGCGTTTATGAGCTTCCAGGCATCTCTCCGCCCAGTGATGAGTGCGATTCATGGCAATCTGCGTTTTCTTGAAGCTCTCATCATGTGCCGGACACTCGTCCAGTGCCATGATAATATCCGCTCCGAGTGCTTCCTGGTATTCGACAGCCAGCTCCGGAGTAATCGGATGCTCGCTGCCATCGATATGAGAACGGAAGACCACTCCCTCGTCACTGACCCTGCGTAACCGGGCAAGACTGAACACCTGGTAGCCACCGCTATCGGTAAGGATGGCCCCGTTCCAGCCCATATATTTATGTAAACCGCCCGATTCCTCAATAATATCGATTCCCGGTCTGAGATAGAGGTGGTAGGTGTTGGCAAGTATCATATTAAAACCGATGTCAGTAACTTCTTCCGGGGTAAGTGTTTTAACCGTGCCCTGGCTGGCTACGGGCATAAACACCGGAGTCGGCACGGTACCGTGTCGCGTTGTCAGCTCGCCTGCACGAGCCCTTGTGTCCGGGCAGGTCTTCAACAGTTTGAATTCACCGGGACCGTTCATCAGCAGTCTATTTCATCCCGTACTTAGATTTTTCAGGTACTTCCTGAGTAACCACTTCACGATAGCCAGGCTGACGGAAAACGCAACGATAAATATAATTGTTTCGTATGTCCATTCGTGGGTGACGATACCGAGAGCGGTACCCGCCGCCGGCGGGTGCTCGAAATTGAAAACCGTCATCAGGAAGATTGACAACCCCACAGCAAGCGCAGCGGGAATCCAGTGAATTAACTCGTTAGACTCGAAAGTACCTGCCAGAGGGCTGGAGAAAAACACGTAGTAGCATATTATCCCGCATACAAGCCCGGTAATGTGCCCACCTATAAGACGTCTCGGTTCGGCGGCAATAGTCCTGGGCATAGCGAAAACGATAAAGGTACTGGCACCAAGAGCGGCGACAATAGCGGCATGGGCTAAGGCTTCGACGAAGTACAGGATTATCGCCACCGCCAGTACAGCCAGCAGACTCTGAATAACATAGTGCCCCGGGGATTGTAGAAAGGTCTTATCGATTACGTGTATTTTCATTCCTCAAACGCCGTCATGTTCTATAAAAGTCAAGATATAAATATACTTTATTGCTGTGTCCAAGCCAGTCCGCTCTGCGGATCTCTCCGTCCTTCGTCAAGGTAGGCCTGTAGAATGACGGCCGCGGCTACATCATCATCATGGCTTTTTTGCCGGTTTTTCCTGGAACGGGAAATCCTCATTATCCGCCTGGCCTCTACCGTGGTTAACCATTCATCCCTGTACTCTACCGGCACCTGTATCCGGGCGGACAGGTTATCTATAAACGACTTTACCTTTTTTGCCTGATGCCCGATACTACCGTCCATCGAGCGAGGCAACCCGGCTATAACCTGTTCTACCTGGTACTGCTCGATAATATCGATAATTGCCGCAATATCACGGTCTTCATCGGTACGTTTGATTATGGTCAGCGGGCTGGCTAGAATACCGCCCGGGTCGCTGAGAGCAACCCCTATCCTCTTGTCGCCGATATCAAGTCCCAGACTACGCGTGGTAATACCCCTTATGAAACACCCGATTCTTTAACTATCTTCGATACCTGTTTCAGAGCCTCGTCCAGCTTATCTTTTTGCCTGCCGCCGGCCTGGGCAAGCTCCGCTTTGCCTCCGCCGCCGCCGCCGGTAACCTTTGCCACCTGCCTGATAATATCGCCGGCATTATAGCCCTTAGCCACCAGGTCGGGCGTTACGGCGGCGACAAAAACAGGCCTGTCCTCATAAACGCTTCCCAGCACTACAATCACACTTTTCAGCTTATCCCTGAGCAGGTCGGTCATCACGCGAAGGACCTCGACCCGTGAAGACTTTATCTTTGCGGTAAGTACGTTTACGCCGTTTACCTTCTCAACTTTGTCCAGTAAGGACTCCGCTGTCTTCGCCGCCAGCTCTCTCTCAAGAGCTTCAGCACGACGGTTTTCACTCTTTATCTCGGATAACAGGCCTTTCGTTTTTCCTACAATCTCATCCGGCTCGGATTCCAGGTATCCGGCTACCTTCTCCAGGTTAGATAGACTCCGGTTTATATACGTCTCCGCTCCTCTACCGGTAAGGGCTTCGATACGGCGCAAGCCTGCCCCGATACTACTTTCACTAATCATGTAAAAGAAACCTATCTCGCCGGTGGTGGCGACGTGGGTGCCACCGCAGAGCTCGATACTGACCGGAGGTCTACCGATTCTCAGCACGCGGACTACATCGCTGTACTTCTCATCGAAGAGGGCTATCGCCCCTTCCTCGATTGCCTGCTGGTAAGGAATATCCTCGTCGTATACCGGCAGGTCACGGCGGATAAAGTCATTTACCATACGCTGCACTTCACCGATTTCCTCTCTTGTCATTGCCACCAGGTGAGAAAAATCGAACCTGAAACGTTCCGGGGCTACCAGCGAACCCCTCTGCTGGATATGCTCACCCAGCACCCGGCGGAGGGCCGCCTGGAGTAAATGTGTGGCGGTGTGGTTACGGGCGATATCGAGTCGCCTTTCTATGTCTACTTCGGCTTCCACCTCATCACCGACCGTAAAACTGCCGCTGCTGACCTGTCCCCGGTGGACAATGATATCCGGCGGTATCCTTACAGTATCGGTTACCGAAAACCGACCCGAAGGACTCCGTATCTCTCCGGTATCACCTACCTGTCCGCCCATCTCACCATAGAAGGGGGTATCCGCCAGTATAATACCCGCCTCCTGCCCTTCCTGGACAACGTCCACGGAGTCGTTGTTTACAAGTATGCTGAGGATAGTACTTTTCTGTCTTAGATTGCTATAGCCAGTACCTTCTGTCTCAGCTAACTCTTTCTCTATGGTTATCACCGCTGGCGTTAGTTCCCTTGGTTCCGCCTGAGTGGTGAAGATACCTACTGCCCATGAGCCGTACTGACCTTTCGTAGCAACCTTTCTCGCAGCGTATACAGGTTCGCTAATCACTCCTCTCACTCTCCAGTAGTAGGTAGTGGAGTACTCCAGAGGCTCTTCAAGCACATACTTGTTCAGAGTGGTGGAAGCAACAGTATCTATAATAGCGAAGGTTGGATCCCTGCTTAAGGCGAACTGGTAGCCGACAGCCCCAGGTATCGCATCCCAGGAAAATACTGGTATAACTGAGACATTGACCTCACCGAGGACTGGCTTACGTATCTTGAACTTCTGGGCTGCCTTCGCCCTTTCCCGCTGTTTCTCCATCTCCCGCTCGAAACCGTCCATGTCTACGGAAAGACCTTTGCCGGACGCAATCTCACGGGTAAGCTCTAAAGGAAAGC
>CAZCMK010000045.1:14486-15730 GCA_964499775.1 uncultured Dehalococcoidales bacterium
TCTACGGAAAGACCTTTGCCGGACGCAATCTCACGGGTAAGCTCTAAAGGAAAGCCATAAGTATCGTAGAGGCGGAAAGCATCCTTACCGGATATCTCCTCCTTCCTACCGGAGGTTATTCTTTCTATCAGCTCCAGCCCGGTCTTGAGCGTCTCACTGAACTTTTCTTCTTCGAGCCTGATAACCTTAAGAATGAAGTCCTGCCTTTGTACCAGTTCGGGATAGACATGTCCCATCCGTCTGATTACAGTACCGGCTGTTTCTGACAGGAAAGGCTTGTCCAATCCCAGCCTCAGACCGTAGAGAGCCGCACGACGCAACAGCCGCCGCAGCACATAGCCCCTGCTTTCATTGCTTGGCATTACGCCGTCGCCGATGAGGAAGGCGATTCCCCGGCTGTGTTCGGCAACCACCCGCATGGCGTTGTCCGTATCTTCATCGTCACCGTATTTCTTCCCCGAAAGAACGGAGATAGTATCAATCAAAGGAGTAAAAAGGTCGGTCTCATAGATTGAGCGCTTGCCCTGCAAAATAACCGATGTCCTTTCAACACCCATACCGGTATCGACGCTGGGACGGGGCAGCGGTGAACGGTTCCCTTCTTTATCCTGGTTATACTGCATGAACACCAGGGTACAAATCTCCATAAACCGACCGCAATCGCAGTTAGGATTACAGTCGGGCTTTCCGCAGCCTGCCTCCTCTCCGAAGTCGTAGAAAACCTCGGTATCCGGCCCGCAGGGTCCCGAGTCTCCGACAGGTCCCCAGAAATTGTGCTCCTCACCGAACCTTCGCAGCCTCTCTTCAGGGACACCCGTCTGCTGCCAGGAATCGAACGCCTCGTCATCATCAAGGTATACCGTTGCCCAGATACGCCCGGCAGGCAGTTTCAGTTCCCGGGTAATAAATTCGAATGCCCAGTCGATAGTCTCACGCTTGAAGTAGTCACCGACGCTGAAGTTGCCCAGCATTTCGAAGAAAGTAAGGTGGGTAGCATCCCCGACCAGCTCGATATCGGTGGTTCGAAAACACTTCTGGCATGAAGCCATCCGCACATTCGGAGGAACGGCTTCTCCGAGAAAGTAAGGTTTCATCTGGACCATGCCGGCGCTGGTAAGCAGCAGCGTGGGGTCGCCATGAGGTATCAGGGAAGAACTGGGGATAACAGTATGATTTTTCTCTTCAAAGAATTTCAGAAACACAGCCCGTATCTCATCACTGGTCACTTGTAAAACGCCGTCCTC
>CAZCMK010000046.1:0-15543 GCA_964499775.1 uncultured Dehalococcoidales bacterium
ATAACTGGCGCTTGTTTTTTCGCAGTTGATTATTTGGCAAGCCAGCAACCCGGGTCGGCGGCAAGCATATCACCTGTTTCCTCATAAGCCCTGCCACGGCATCCGGAACAGGTGAGTTTGTACTGGCAATCGCCACATTCGCCTTTTAGTAACTCCCTCTGGCGCAGTTCAGCCAGGAGAGGAGAGTCATCCCAGATGGATATTACGCTCTGCTCTCTGATGTTGCCCAGGTTTACCTGGAGGAGCATACAAGGGTTTACTTCGCCATCGCATTGAACCATGACATAGCCCATCGGCATACCGGCAGCACAACCCCTCCCGTAATAAGGAACCCTTTGCAGCATTTCTACAGGGAAGTGTCTGGGCTGTATGTTTTTTTGCTGGAGAAGGAGAGGATACATAGGGCAGGCGGGAACTCTTATTATCAAGGGGTAGTCCGTCTGAGCCTCGGCAAGCAGTTCCATCGCTTGTCTCCTCTCATCGGGGCTAAGCACCTGTTCTTTACACTCCTCCCTGGCTCTCCCCGCTGCTACCAGGTCAAACATCTCGGCGGCATTGGCGCCTAAGTCCACCGCCAAACGCAGCATTTCCTCAAGTTGCGATAGGGTATCCTTTCTGATAACCATGTTGAGCTGAAAAGGCAGACCAGCTTCCCGACACGCCTCTATACCTTGCATAGTCTGCTTAAAAGCTCCTTCTATGCCCCTGAAAGAGTCGTGAGTCCGGGCATCGGCTCCATCGACAGATATGGCAACTGCCATTACTCCAGCCTCCAGCATCTGTTTTGCCGTAGTCCGGTCAATCAGGGTACCGTTGCTGCCGATGGTGGTGCGTATTCCTTTGGAAGAGGAATACTTTACAATATCAAGTAAGTCGTCACGGCATAAAGGCTCTCCCCCGTCGATAATCAAAAGACCTATTCCCCATCCAGACAAATCGTCCATAAGCCGGAATGCCTCCTCGGTGGACAGTTCATTAGGAGCCGCCTGGTCGGTGGACTCACTATAGCAGTGCTTGCAACTCAGGTTGCATTTCTTGGTGATGCTATACGAGACCATGAAAGGTGGTTGTATATTCATAAAAACCTCCTTATGTCGTGGACTAAGCCCGAATCTGTTCTGTAAGCAAACTTTGCAGTCGACCTAAAGACGCCTCGTATGGTTCAAGGGGTATCCCCATCCAGTCGGAGAACTCCAGAATCTTCTCAGGCTCATTTTCCATGACGCTGTTATAATAACCAATCGCATCGAGCATGACTGCTCCGCCAGTGTGCTTTGGGAAATTCTCATTCGCCAGTCCCTTGTCCCAACCCTGATACACGTAGTGGCGGTATTTCATCCAGCCGGGAGTCAGCCAGTAGATATCCTTACCCTGGCTTATTTTTCCCCTCTCTTCTTCAGTGGCTAACATGTCAACGCAGTGAGTAGCTTTTATTCTGGAAATACTAACCCCGGGTTCAATCTGCTCCTCGATTATCGTGTCGATTTTGCGGTAAAGGTCATCAGTATTAACGTAGCAAAACTTACCACCGTAGACAACGATAATTTTACTCGCATATTTCTTAGCTGTAGCTATCTGCCTTATCAGTTGACTTTCAAGTTCTGCGGGCACTTCATGTCTACCTGGCTTGGTATACAGTATTTTTCTCGCGTCCAAGACACCGCTGTCTCTCAGATGATTTAGCTCCATGTTGAGTGTGCCGCAGGCAACAATGGCATAATCACGGAACGAGGCCGGCTTTTCCATATTTGCTCCTTAATAAGATGTTTTTATGTTTCAGTGTTCCAGGTGGACATGTTCACCTACTATCGGATTGCCGCACACCGGACAACTGGCAATCAGCGGTACTTCGCATTTTGGGCAGGTACCGGGCTCTTTTTGTTCGTACAGGCATTCCGGGCAGACATACTTCACATACTCCATTTGCCACCTCCTGACCCGAATTTATTCTCGAATGGCGCAGCAGAACATCGAAACAGTATCTATAGACACAAGGTTCGAACTCAATCAAGCTACCCTGTTAGTATTTCGGGGGACTCGGGAGGATGCCGTCCACCGCTATACGGATGATATGCTCGGGAACCGCACCAAGGATTTCGTCAACCTTCTGACCACCAACGAAAAACATCTGCATCGGTATACTCATAATCTGGTATTTCGTGGACGTGCCCGGGTTTTCATCTACATTAATCTTGCAGAATTTGAATCTGCCTTCCCGCCGACAAGCTCCATAAGAGGCACTGGCGGACTGGTAAAACCGAACATTCGGAAAAGTCCCGAGTTCGATTCATCGGAATCAACTACCAGCACACGGTACCCTCTGGTTCGTGCTTCGTTAGCCAGTAGAGCAACCACTGTGCTCTTACCACTGCCGCCTTTACCACAGATTGATATCTTCACCCTTCCTCTCGTTTCTGTACGTTGCACTTCTAATATCGGTCTCTATTTTCTTTATCTCCACTCACTTTATGTATCTATATCTCTTATGCAGGGGTCTTGCCGGGGTGCAGGTTGTGCCATTTCTCCAGCAATTGCTCTTTACTCTCTTCATGTTCCGGGTCTGGCACGCAGGCTTCCATCGGACAAACTTCGGCACACCTCGGCGATTCATAATTGCCAACACACTCGGTGCACTTATCAGGATTAATTACGTATATTGAATCTCCCTCGGAGATAGCACCATTCTTGCACTCATATTCACAAGCCCCGCAACAAACACAGTCATCAGTAATTTTGTATGCCATTAGTCAATCTCCCTTTTTGTTTTCCGTATCGATATTTTTTACCCAGATGCGGTACATTTTCTCGCCACTTTCTTCGTAGCATCGAAACCCTGCGGAGTCTATTTCCTCTGTCTCTACATTCTCTTCACCCTTCAGCTCTATACACTGGCTTAGCCAGTTTTTGAAATGCGCTCCACCTCCAAAATAGACCTTGGTCCATCCTGTACCGTCCTTATCAACTCTATTCAGCATCTTTTCCTCGTCGGCCATTCGCTGACTAGTGAGTTCTCCCTGGCTTGAATCCTGGACTGTAATTATTCAAACTCCTTCTTGTAACGTATAGTTCAGGCAACCGTGCTACTGAATAATTATGCTAATTATCTGTATACGCCATATTCTTTAGCTGCTTCCATTATGGCAACCAGATTTTCCGGTTTTCCCGTATGTATGCTGGCACCGCCGGTGAGGATATATCCACCTCCGGGGGCGCAGATCTCTATTAATTTTCGGCAGTAGTCCTTCACCTCTTCCACAGTTCCGGTAGCTACCAAAGATGTGGGTAAATTTCCGGAAATGCAGCAAGTATCACCGAGGACTTCTTTGGCATGAGACATGTCTGTTTTATCGAATAGCCAGGCAACTTCTCCCTTCTTAAATTCATTGCATGTTTCGATTCTTGTATCATAGCTGCCTTCTGCGAACATCATCGGAATTATACCCTCGTTGATAAGAGCAAGCATTAACTTGCGTAAAGAATGCCAGTAGAATTTTTCGAACTGCTTGGCTGACAGGAAGCCGTCGGCTCCTTTGTGAAGCACAAAAAAGGCCATAAGCCCGTTACTTTTATTAATAGCGGATATTAGATTACTTATGGTTATTTCGGTTATGACATCGATGGCTTCCAGCAGTTTATCAGGCTGTTCCATTACATCCATCATTATACCCCTGGTGCCTCTCAAAGTATCACCGAGTATATCGAAAGGAGCTTTTGCTAAAGCGCCGCCCATTCCCGCCGGTACACCTGCTTGCATAGCTTCGATACTAAAGCGCCCGACAATTTGGGTCCATTTTGCCAGCTCATCACCGATTTCATCAAGCCGATGAAGCATGTCTTTGAACTCGGGTGCCATGAAAGGCATAAAGTATAACGAAGGTGCCTCCCAGATATCCGTCAGTGACTGGAGCTGTTTCAGAGGTTCGAACAATCCGAATATTCTAGGCATGTAAGTTCTCATCCAGAAATCGGATGGATTCTTTATCAGAGCGTCATATTCATCTGCCATCATGTATTCGCCTTCGTTATACTGGTATCCTGGAGCATTATCTGAAAGACCATGTCCCGGCCAGTGATAACCGTGATAATCAAGCAAATCGTAAACCCTGCCCTGCATCACCAGCCCAGGTGAAGCAATACTGTCCATTTCGAAATCATCCAGGAATTTACGCCATGCGCGGTAGAGTTCGTCATAGTTATACATAACCGTCTTGAAATCCGTTCCGGCATAATAGGCGGGAAAATTTTCTACGGGTAATGATACCGGTACCCTGTCGGGAATTTCCACTCTATACGCATCCGCTATTCGCTTTTGTCTTTTCTGGTACAGTTCTTTTGCTTCCGGACTGTTGAATTCTATATCCGGCAACTTCAGAAATTCCTCGAATCTTTTTGTTCTTTTTTCTTCAGGTGTTAATTCAGCCCAGTTTTTATCCATTTTTATAGCCTCCGATTGTTTCTCCTTAAAAAGCCTGACTCTCTTGTTTCTGCGTACGTTCTCTTCTGTTTATATCCGTTTTTTTACTTTCTGTACACGCCGTATTCTTTCGCAGCCTCTATCATAGCCCGCAGGTTTTCCGCGGTCGTCTCCTCTACAGATGATGCTCCGGTCAGTATGTAACCACCGCCTTTGCCGCAGGTTTCAATAAGTTTACGGCAATATTCTTTAACCTCCTGTGGTGTGCCGGTACTCAGCAATGAAGTAGGCACGTTTCCGGCTATACACGAAACATCACCCAGGACTTCCTTGGCTCTAGCCATATCCGTACGCTCGAACCACCATATTGTCGAACTCCGGGGCAAATCCTTAATAACATCCAGACGCCTATCGTAGTATGCTTCGGCGAGGGGCATGGGTACCAGACCTTCGTTAATTATGCCAATTAAGACTTTTTTCAAAGTAGGCCAGTAAAATTTCTCGAACTGCTCGTCGGACATGAAGCTATCGGCGCCTTTATGCAGCGGCATCATAACAATAGGACTCAGGGTAGCATCCGCCCCACTTACCGCCAAATCAATAGTCATAGGTGTTATTTTCTCCAGAGCCTCCAGTAGTTTTTCTGGTTGCCGATACATATCCAGCATTATTCCGTGAGTACCTCGCAGCGTATCACCTATCATGTCGAAGGGTGCCCCGGAAAAACCACCACCGAAAGGCGGGTATCCGGCAACCACTTCCTCCCGACTTGCTTCCGCAGTTGCTACCATCCATTTCTCCAGTTCTTTCGCAGCATCAATGATCGCCTTAAAAGCAGCCTCTACGTCCGGTCTTGCGAACGGTGCTATAAAGCCCATAGGAATCGCGCTCATAGGGTTGAAAGCGTTGAGATACTTCAGCGGTTCCAGTTCTCCGGCTATACGCGGCATGATAACTCTCAGCCAGAAATCAGACGGGTCCTGAATCAAGTGGTCATACTCATCGGCCTTCATATATTCGCCCTCGATATACTGGTAGGAGCGGCTTTCAGGAGCAAGTCCATGGCCCGGCCACTTTAGTAGTTTATAATCAATCCTATCAAATACCCTTCCCGGCCAGACCAGGCCCGCACCCATAGCGGTATCCATATCGAAATCCTGACGAAAGCTACTCCAGGCCCGGCATAGCTCGTCGTAGTCATACATAGTGTTCATAAGAGTTGTGCCGTAATAATATGCCGGGAAATTCCCCGCCGGCAGGAAGAACGGCACACGGTCGGGCTCTTCCAGTTTGATGGTACTGATGAATCTGGTTGCTCTCTCCTGGTAGGCTTGCTTGGCCTCCGGATTGACAAATTCTACTCCCGGTGCTTCGAGCCATTTCCTGAATCTCTCTTCTCGCTTTTCTTCCCATGATAAATCTGCCCACTTCTTCTCCATTTTAGGTCCTCCATACATATTATTCGGGAAGCTGGCATACATTGCCGGTGGATAAACACTCAGGTATATCTATAAAAGCAGAATTCTGTTATTTATAGACGCCGTATTCCTTGGTGAAATCAATCATCGTCTTAAGGTTTTCAGGCTTCGACTTCTCCGGTGAACTCCTGGGACAGACGACGAGACCACCGTCCTTTCCGACAACGTCAATCAGGTCTTTCATATAGTCCTTTACATCCTGTACCGTTCCTGTCTGTAGTAAGGATACGGGAACATTCCCCCTGATACACATATGGTCTTTCAGGATTTCCTTTGCCTTGTATATATCGGTAGAGTCGAAATGGGCAAGCACCTTTCCTTTGGGCAGTTCCAGCAGGTATTCCAGCCTCTGGGTATAGCTGCCTTCGAAGAAGACACAGGGGGTATAACCGGCGTCGATAACAGCCAGAATCAATGCTTTCAGTCCCGGCCAGTAGAATTTCTCGAACTGCTTCAAAGACATGAAACCGTCCGCACCTCTGTCAAGGTATATCGTCACCCGGGGGTTTTCACCCGGCGGCGGCATAGTTTTTATTCTCTCCAACATTTTTGTAAGTTGTTGCTCGCAGCCTTTTAGAAGCTGTTCGGGTCGCTCGTACATATCGAGCATTGCTCCGCGCATCCCTCTTAAAGAAAGTGAAAATATATCGAACGGCGCTACGCCTGCCACTCCGTCTAAAGGAAACCCCAGTTCCCTGATTTCTTTGTCGAATTCCGCCAGTTTCGGACGCCATTCAGCCCACTCCCGACCCGCTTTCTTGAGCGTCTCGACGGCTTTTTCAATATCCGGTCTCGCCAGTGCCTGACCAAGCATCAGCGCCCCGAAAGCGCCGGGGCCCGCTAACATCGATAGCGGCGGTAGATTTTTGAAAGGCTCCATCACGCCGAGAGTACGAGGCATAAGTACCCGTAATGCGTAGTCGGAAGGGTCTTCGAAATATGCGTCATACTCGTCGCCTTTCATCCATTCACCTTCTACAGCCTGGTGGCCGTGCTCGGGGGAAACGCCGTAACCGGGCCACTTTGTCTGTTTCGGTTCCAGATATTCCATCACCTTTCCAGGAGAGAATGCCTGGACGTAATAGATAGAGTCCGGCGCGAAATCAATAATAGTCTTTTTGGTTGCTGCCAGCCACTTATCATAGTCGTAATACGCGGCTGCGGATTGTATACCGGTATACCTGGCCGGGAAGTAGCTGAAACTCATTTCAATGGGGACTCTATCCGGTATTTTCAGGTGGATAGCATCCATAACCCTCTGGTTTCTTTCCTGCCATAGTGCCTCGGTCTCTTTATCCATTTACACTTTCCTTTCGGCTATCTTTCGGCGCTCGATATACCGGCGAAAGCAACTCATTTACCTTTATCAACTCGCAGACAAGCGTTTCCAGAAGAATAATCGCCTATTGTTTTTATTTATAGATACCGTATTCCTTGGTGAAGTCAATCATCGCTTTGAGATTTTCAGGCTTTGATTTCTCCGGCGAGCTCCGGGGGCATACTATTAGGCCACCGCCTTTTCCGATGTCATCGATTAGTTTCTTGCAGTAGTCCTTGACATCCTGAACCGTTCCCGCTTTGAGTAAGGTTGCCGGGACGTTACCCCTTATACACATATGGTCTTTCAGTACTTCTTTGGCCTTATATATATCTGTGGAATCAAGGTGTGCTACCACTTTGCCTTTTGGTAATTCCAGCAGGTATTCCAGCCTCTGGGTATAGCTGCCTTCGAAGAAAACACAGGGTGTGTACCCTTTATCAACCAGAGCCAGGATAACCGCTTTCAGCCCGGGCCAGTAGAATTTCTCAAACTGCTTCAAAGACATAAAACCGTCCGCACCTCGGTGCAGATACAATGTTGCCCGCGGATTCTCCCCGGGCGGTGGCATAGATGCTATTCTCCCCAGTGCTCTATTAAGCTGCTGCTCACAACCCTTTAGAAGCTGTTCGGGGCGCTCATACATATCAAGCATTGCTCCACGCATTCCTCGCAGGGAATCTGAAAATACATCGAAAGGAGCTCCGCCGCCGATACCACCAACCGGAAAACCCAGCTTTTCGATTTCCTTACTGAATGCTGCCATCTTGGGTTGCCATTCAGCCCACTCGCGACCTGCTTTCTTGAGCGTCTCGACGGCTTTTTCAATATCCGGTCTCGCCAGTGCCTGACCAAGCATCAGCGCCCCGAAAGCGCCGGGGCCCGCTAACATCGATAGCGGCGGTAGATTTTTGAAAGGCTCCATCACGCCGAGAGTACGAGGCATAAGTACCCGTAATGCGTAGTCGGAAGGGTCTTCGAAATATGCGTCATACTCGTCGCCTTTCATCCATTCACCTTCTACAGCCTGGTGGCCGTGCTCGGGGGAAACGCCGTAACCGGGCCACTTTGTCTGTTTCGGTTCCAGATATTCCATCACCTTTCCAGGAGAGAATGCCTGGACGTAATAGATAGAGTCCGGCGCGAAATCAACAATAGTCTTCTTGGTCGCCTCCAGCCACTTATCATAATCATAATAGGCGGCTGCGGATTGTATCCCAGCATAGTTGGCCGGGAAGTAGCTGAAACTTAATTCGATAGGGACTCTGTCCGGTATTTTCAGGTGAATAGCATCCATGACTCTTTGATTTCGTTCTCTATATAATTCTTCTGTTGTCTTTTCCATTATATTTGCCTCCAGACATTCGTTTACCCAAAGATATATCAGCTATAGTGTGCCTTATCTTTACAAGCTGATATGTGCTTGTTTTTCGATAAAAGATTCGCTTAATCAGAATCTAAAATTTTCAGTAGGCGCCATACTTTTTAGCAGATTCTATCATTGCTCTGACGTTTTCCGGTTTGGCGTCGTTGGTTATCCCGGTATTGGTGCTCAGAATGAACCCCCCGTCTCTGCCAACTGTTTCAAACAGTCTTTTACAGTGTTCTTCTATCTTCTGAGGTGTTTCGGTCTGAAGCATCGAGTGAGGTATGCCGCCCATAATGCATGAATGACCGCCCAGGACTTCCTTTGCTTTATCCAGGTCTGTCAGGGCGAAACGGGCGACAGTCTTGCCCCTGGGCAGTTCATGAAGGTGCTCCAGTCGAGAAGTCCAGTCCGCTTCATAAAGGGGAATGTAGACCAGCCCTGCTTCGGCCATGGCTTCGACCACTTTTTTAAACCCGGGCCAGTAGAATTTATCAAACTGTTTGGGTGACATCAGTTCATCCGAGCCATTGTGAAGATAGCTGCCTACCCTCTTGGGATTTCCACGCTTACTCTTGAGGGTATTTAGTCCGGCTTCTATTGAGCCAGGCAGAAGCATGTCGCATATCCTTAGCAACTCATCCGGTCTTTCGAACATATCGAGCATCGTTCCCCTCATTCCCCTCAGGTAGTCCGAAATCGTATCGAATGGCGGGGCTACACCTCCGTGATGGAGGGTTGGATAACCGAGGGTTGCCATCTCTTCGTCAAAGCCGCCCATAGCCTCCATATCTTTCCGGGCTTCCTGGCCGGCTTTAAATATGGTTTCAAAGGCCTGGATTATATCCGGGGAAGAGAACGACATTGCCCGCATTGCCATCGTGGAGCTTCCCACCAGCGACCGAAGAGGGGGGAGCTTGGAGAATGGTTCCAAGGTATTCCAGACCCGCGGAAGGTAGTATCTCAGTATAAAATCCCCCGGGTCTGAAAAGAATAAATCATATTCATCCGCTTTCAGCGGTTCGCCCTCAATGAACTGGTGCATGGTATTAGGCCCAAGCCCACCTCCAGCCCACCTGAACAGTTTCGGAGAGAGTGTTTCGAGGGCAGTCCCCGAGCCTCCCGCGCCCGGGGCTATTACATCCGGCTCGAGCTCGATAATCGTCTTTTTAGTTGCTTCTCTCCAGGCTTTATGATTATAGAAAGAATCGGCGACCGTTATTCCATCCACGTATCTGGCAGGGAAGTAGTTTGTCGCCAGGACAACCGGCACCCTGTCCGGTACCTTCAGCTCTATAGCGTCTCTTAACCTTTTTTCTCTTTCTTCATACAGCTCTTCGGGTGCCTTTGCCATTTAACTTTCTCCAACCCATTGTTTGGCCAGCGCTACCGCTGTCATGGCGTCTTTACCATAAGCATCGGCGCCGGAATATTTCTTGATATCTTCATCGATTTGACCGCCGCCAACCATTATTTTGACTTTATCCCGCAGTCCTGCGTCTTTGATTACCTGTACCGTCTCTTTCATCGATTCAAAAGCCAGAGTTAAAAATCCGCTCAGGCCTACGATGGGAGCTTCTGTCTCCTTTATCTTGTCGACGAATTTCTGAGGGTCCACGTCAATGCCCAAATCGTATACTTCGAAGCCGCTGATATCCAGCATAAATACGACGATATCTTTACCGATATCATGTATATCACCGGCTACCGTACCGATGATTACCTTACCAAGGTTTGTAGAAGTTACACCCGCTTTCAGCTTGGGTTTGACAAGTTCGGATACCTGGCTGAAAATTTCGCCCGAGTAGATTAGCTCGGGAAGGAAATATTCACCGTCAGCGAATCGTTTTCCGATTACTTCCATCCCCTGTCTGCCTTCTTCCAGAATTGCCTGCGGGTCTTCATCGGCATCCAGCTTTTCTCTTGTCAGTCTCAAGGCTTCATCTTTCTGCAACTCGGCAATAGCATTCGTCAATTCGTTACCCATTTATTATCCCCTCCTTGATTTTTATTCATTAAGAGTTGATACTCACTTTTTGGTGTCAGCTTAAGCAGTGGGCGTCATGGATCATATGGATTACAGGTTATTTTCTTTGTCTTCACATTCCTGACAGTAACCCTCCAGGTATAACTCAGCTTTAGTTACATGGAAGCAATGCTCACGCCGTACTGCCTCGATTAACTTCTGGAAATGGGGACTTTGAAATTCCAGGGTTTTACCGCATCCCTGGCATATCAGGTGCTGGTTGCCAGATGCCTGTTTGATATCGTAATAGCACCGAAGTCCGCCTAATCTCATTTCGTCAATCAGCCCCAGTTCCTTGAATAAATTAAGGCTACGATATACCGTAGCCTGACTGATTGACTCATCTCTTTCAATAGCACGACGATATAGCTCCTTGGCATTTAGATGCCCCTCAGTGTCTCGCAGGATTTCCAGAAGCCAGCGCCGCTGATTTGTCAATGGATGACCCTGTATCGGGTTGACCTGTTTGCGATTGCGACTCATTCTCAACCAAATGATAGTACCGTTTTTATTCTTTGTCAATAGTGTCGATATATAAAATCCCGGGTGGTGTAAACTACATTCTAATTAAAAGACATAGAAATACATTTGATACTTTTTGAGTTAATATGACAGCAGTTCCTGTTGCTGCATGTTGAAATCAAAAAGGAGTTTTCAATCCAAAGCCTGACGGGAAGCGATAATAAAGCTATTTCTACTCGTTAACCTTATGACTTCTTGTACAGCAGGAGTGACATCCAACATTTACGAATTTTGTTAGGCAACATTCCAGGTAAGTTTCCTATGGAAAATGACGGGCATATGAGTTAGTTATGTAAAGACAGTAGTACCAGGACCTGTAGTTTCCAAAACAGTGATAGGTGCGGTAAAACATTAAATCTTTTTAGCTATCTCAAAAATTTCTTTTAAGAGCAGCAATGTAAAGTATTGAATTGGGCACCACCACGGTATATTATCAGACTACGATAATATCAGGAGGCGATAATCGATGTGATATTGCAGGGTTAACAGGAGATTAATAATAAGGAGGGAAAAATGATTCCGAAAATCGAGATCGATGATGCAAAGAAGAAAAGAATAATAGACAAAGCCGGTCACCTTGGTGCTGGAGAAGTAGGCAATTACGGGGCCTGAGCACCGATGACTTTCGCATCAATATGCGAAGCCTTCAGGTCTGAGGGTATAGAGCTATTTACACCCGAAGTACAGGAAATAATACTCATGGGAATGATGGGACTACATTCCGGTATAGCTTTTACGGGAACAGGCACCTGCGGCGGTATTATCGGTAGCGCCTTCGCTATTGCTTATGTAGTTGGTGTTACCGTCGAGGATATAGCGAAAAACCCGCGTGCTCATGTAGCTCCGTGTATTCCTATTGTTGAAGATATAGTGGATAGATTCGAGGAGACCTACGGTGCTACGGATTGCCTGAGATTACGCTATAACCGGATTCAACGGGCTTTTGATTTCCTTGACCCCGATGCCGCGGTATATGAGGCGCTATTTGCTATGTCTGAGCCGAATAAATGTGGAGTGATGGCGGATTGTTACGAATGCGGGCGTGACCAGGGTATGCCTTCGGTAGGTGCACGCTGGGCCGCAGAATCAATTTGTAACTTATTAAATAAGGAGCCTGAGGAACGGAAGAAGATTCCACCGCATCTACAGGGTTATGACATGCAAGAACTAGCACCGAAAGTCCAAAAAGTAGCCCAACTAATGAAAGAGCTGGGGCTCGGACGCCCTGATGACAAGCTCTCCTGGCGGGAGTACCGAACGTTTAAGCTGAAAGGAAAAAAGGGAGTAGAAGAAAGCAGGCCGTGCGGAGTAGAAGCACCAAAGTAATTCGTTATTTCTTGTCTAAGAGCGATATATTATTCAGTGTTATGGACAAGGATTCTCTCGCGACTATCTTTCATATTGTTTTTATTTCACGGACTCGGCAATTTTAGACGGTTCTTCCTCCGAGATGTCTTTACCGGCCATATTATGGGCGTTTAGAGCTCTCTGTAGTACTTGCTGGCCAATTGCACCGGGTGTATTCTGTTGCTACAATTGTGAGACCCGGATGATAGAGCAGGTTATACAGTATGAGGTACTATATCGGAACATCAGGCTGGCACTATGACCACTGGCGGGATAAGTTCTATCCGAAAGGTCTAGCCAAATCGAAATGGCTTGATTACTATTCCGGATACTTCTCTACCGTAGAGGTCAATAATAGCTTCTATCGCCTGCCTTCTGAGAAAGCTTTTATCAACTGGAAGAATGCCACGCCTCCAGAGTTCGTGTTCTCGGTAAAGGTCAGCCGGTTCATTACCCACATAAAGAGACTCAGAGATACTGCTGAACCTGTTACCAATTTTTTGTCTCGGGCTCGACTTCTTGAAGGGAAGCTAGGACCCCTCCTGTATCAACTCCCCAGGAGCATGAAATCTGATTACCAGGCGCTTGAGGAATTTTTAAAGATGCTTCCCGAGGATACCAGTCATGTTTTTGAGTTCCGCCATAATTCATGGTTCGATGACGGGATTCTTGAGCTTTTACATCGCTACAATGCCGGTTTCTGTATCTACGATATGCCAGGCTTCCGCACGCCGGTTGTCGCTACATCTAATTTCGCCTATATGCGCTTTCACGGGAGCCAACGGCTTTACAGTGGCTGCTACTCTGATGAGGAACTGGAGGATTGGGCTCAGAAAATTATAGGGCTGAGGGCTGGATTAGTCTATGCCTATTTTAATAATGATGTCGATGGCTTTGCTATCAGGAATGCGTTGTCACTAAGGCATTTGTTTGAAGTACACTTATCTAACCATTAGCCGGTAATAACCAACTGGCCTGTTCTGGACATACGTCATTGTACATTACAGAGAGACAGGTAAATAAGGAGGTTGTTTTATGAACCGCATCAAAATCGACCTCGACCGTATTCTGGGAGATATAAACCCTCATATCTTCGGAGGGTTTGCCGAACTTCTGGGACATGTCATTTATGGCGGTATTTATGCTCCCGGGTCTCCTCTGGCCGACGAAGATGGGTTGCGCAGCGACGTTAAGGAAGCGCTGCAGCGTCTGAATTATTCGATAGTACGCTTTCCCGGCGGCAATTTCGTCTCCGGATACCGGTGGATGGATGGAGTAGGACCGCTTAAGGAACGCCCTCCGCGTCACGACCTGGCCTGGAATGCTATTGAGCCTAACCAGTTCGGGACCAATGAATTTATCACGTTTTGCCGTAAGCTGAATATTGAACCTTATTTGTGTGTAAATTGCGGCGATGGCGATATGCGGGAAGCGGCAGACTGGGTAGAATACTGCAATGGTACGCTTGGCAGTGCTCCAGCAAATCTACGCCGTAAACACGGGTTTGAGAAACCCCATAACGTCAAGTACTGGGGCATTGGCAATGAAGTCGATGGACCCTGGCAGATAGGCTATAAAACTCCTCAGGAGTATGCCCGGGCTGTTACCGAATTCGGCAAGGTAATGAAGTGGACGGACCCTGAAATCAAACTGGTTGCTTCAGCAAATTGTATCTGGGGAGGTAAAGATGCGTTGAGTCCTGACTGGGCGGAGCGGGGACAGCTAATGCTTGAACAGGCTGGGAACATCATCGATTATATGGCACTTCACTGGTACGTCGGCAACGAAGCCAATGATTTTAGCGGTTTTATGGCGGTTTCTGAACTCTTTGAAGAACGCCTGAGTGCCTACGAAGGATTAATCCGTGCTGTATGCCTTGAGAGGGACATCAGGCGTCCTATCAGTATCACGGTAGATGAGTGGGGTATCAGGCCCCGCAAATTTTATGCAATGGAAGATGCCCTGGTGACTGCGATGAACCTTAATGCCTTTATCCGCCATGCTTATTCGGTGCAGATGGCTAACCTTACAATGCTGGTTACACCGATGCAGATAAGCACCGACGGCTTGATATTGCAGACAATATTCTATCCGTTCGAGCTTTACCGCCGGACCTGCGGACAAAAAGCTCTAAACGTATTCTGGGAGAGTGCAACTTTCAACGGTACCTGTGAAGGTCATGACTACAATGATATCCCTACTCTCGATGTCACTGCCACACTGGATGAGCCCCGTAAACAGCTGGTTGTGTATGCAATTAACAGAAGCCAGAAGGATTCCCTTGAAACCACGATTACGCTTGCTGACGGCCAGTTCACAGGCAGCGTTCAGGCATATGTGATTAACGGACCGGACATAAAGACTGAGAATACGTTTGAAAAGCCGGACCAGGTAGGAGTAAGTCAGACTACTATCGAAGCTTCAGGGAAATCCTTTGTATACTCATTTGAACCTCACTCGGTGACGGCTCTGATATGCGCTGTAAACTAAGACAAATATTGGTAAATCATCGGAAGGTGCAATCCAACACATTTAGTACCAATCGTTCCTTTTCTACTCTTATATCCAGCGCTGGGTTACCCGGGGAAAAGCTGAATTAGATACCGAGTCGTGGAGGGCTTGAGCCTCCAACCGGCTGAATATTATAAATTAGCTATCAATATGCCTGAATTAGCCATTCCAAATACAACTCAGGCGTAAAATTTCAACTAACTAATATTATGTCTTGCTAATACTGATACCTTAGTGGTACTGTTATTGGGGGCAGGTCCACTTTACTCCTTTCGGGAGTGGTAATGAAGTGAAGAAAAAAGGTAGGGTTGTCGTCAGCCTGGTCGTACTGGCCGCCATGTTATTGACGCTGTCCGGGACGGTGCAGGCAGCACCGGCACAATGGAAAAAAAGATATAACGGGCCGGGAAATAGCGATGATGTGGCAAGGGCGATTGCCGTGGACGGTTCCGGTAATGTCTATGTTACTGGAAGTAGTATGGGTTCGGGCACTGCTGCTGACTATGTGACGATTAAGTACAATAGCAGTGGGATACGGCAATGGAAGAAAAGATATAACGG
>CAZCMK010000047.1:0-14512 GCA_964499775.1 uncultured Dehalococcoidales bacterium
TGTCCTGTCCGGATAGTACGGCTGCCATTTTTACTAAGGTAGTATAGCATTTTTATGGGGTAAAAGTGATAATATAAGAGGGTGACGGGGTTATTACAGAGGAGAAAGTTATTTGGCGGATAATCGTTACAGGCTTCTGGTGATTGATATAGATGGAACCCTGCTGGATGTCAGCGGGAATATCTCGGCGGAAGACAAGAAAGCGCTGGGTGAGGTGGTTACTTCCGGCATTCCTGTTTCTCTGTCGACCGGAAGGGTAGTGCAGGCAAGCCTGCAGTATATCGAATATCTTAAACTCGAGGGCTACCATGTGTTCTTCGACGGCGCTCTGGTATACAGCCCGGACAGGGACGAAGAAGTATATGTAGACCCCATCACCAGCGAACTGGTCGACCAGATGATCGATTATGCCCGCCGGATGGAGATGGGCTTCGACATGTATTCGGCAACCCATTTCTATGCCGAGAGAGAGACCTGGGCTACCGATATACGCCGCGAATACTTCAAGATAATTCCGACCATTGTGGACTTCAGGGATATATGGCAGACAGAGAGGATTATCAAGGGCACGCTGGTTGTCTCCTCTGCGGAGGAAAAGGCAAAGGCAAACGATTTCTACCTTCACTTCAGGGACAGGCTAAGTTTTTCCTGGACGAAAACCCCGGCTTACCCGGAAGTCGATTTTATCAACATAATCGCTCACGGCGTGTCAAAAGGTAAAGCTCTTGAGGCGCTGGTTTCATTTCTGGGGATATCCATGAGCGAGGTCGTGGCGATTGGCGACGGGCGCAACGATATCCCGCTTCTATCTGCGGCGGGACTGGCTATAGCCATGGAAAATGCCCCCGATGAGCTGAAAGCGGTTGCCGACCACGTTACTCTTGATGCTGAACATCATGGTGTCGCCGCTGCCGTGAATAAATACCTGTTATAGCCGGCTAAAGGAAGACTGCCGGGAGACTATTCTTAATTTACACATAATAGAAAGAGATATGATGCGAATTCTGGCAGCGATACAGGGAGAGTACGGTAAGAGGATAACCGAAAACTTGAAAAACCGGTCTCCGGAGGACTGGGTTATCGAAATACTAACGCTGCCGCGGGCGCTGCCCGTTCTAATAGATGAACCGGAAGAATTTTTACCTTCCGATATTCACTCCGCCGAACTGCTGCTGGCATTGATTGAATCCGATGGCGCGGCGCAGCTAATAGCTGCCCTTGCCCGTCTCTCCGGGGCGAAGTCGGTAATAGTGCCCGTGGATAACCCCGTCTGGCTGCCTCCGGGGCTGCAAAACCAGGTAGAGCAGGAACTCGAACGTGATGGAGTGAGAGCAGTCTTTCCCCGGACATTCTGCACCCTCACTGAAAACAGCTACGGATTCCGGGGAAACGCCCGACCTTATAATGATGAGGTGATTTCTTCTTTTGCCGGAGTGTTCGGCAGACCCCGACTGAGACTGACGCTCGATGATTCGGGTGAGAGGATTACAGAGGTCACCGTGGAGCGCGGCTCACCCTGCGGTTCCACCCGCCACGCTGCCGGGAAACTGGCGGGCATGACGGTGGAGGAAGCCATGCCGCGCGCCGGGCTTATCGTTCACCAGTTTCCCTGCCTGGCTTCGATGCAGCAGGAAGAGATAGACAGGGGAGTTTTTGAGCCTTTTATGAACATATCCGGCTACGTGATGAACGACGAGGTGGAACGGGGACTGAAGTCTGCCGGGTAATACTGGAGATGAACTACCGTTCATTCTTCATTTGCAGGAGCAGTGCTATCCGGTGCTTTGCGTCTGATAATCAGCACGGATGCGAGGAAAAGCGCCAGTATCAGACACCCGAGGAACGTACCGACCAGTTTCCAGTCGATGGAAAAACTGGCGGTGACTGTCTTGTTGCAGTCTATCAATATATACTCGGGATTATTCTTGCCGGACAGGTCGCCGCCCCAGCCATCGAAAACGCGGGCGAAGGGGGCGGTTGCTTCGAGGGCTACTACCGTACCGCCGGCAAAAGACTGGGAGTAGGGATAGGAAGACGGGTAGGTCACGTCTATTCTTACCTCACCGCTGCCTTTGCTGACATCCACGGTCAGGCTGAAACTCTCGCCCGGTCAGGCTGCCTCGACAGGTTCCGGCGAAACCAGACCAATCACCATCAGCGGCAGCGCCAGGCACAGGACAATTAACGTTAGGATTATTTGAATGGATTTATTCCTGATTTCCGGTCTCCTCTCCGAGAGTTATTGAAGGTGGTGAATACCATTATTATTCTTGGTTTGTTAAGCAATTACGTATATTGCTGTCGAAACCTAGATAGTTCTTGTCTTCCGTAGTCTGTGAGTTCGACATATAAGTAAGCATCATCATACATTACTTTTGCTGGATGCCTAAATAGACCACCAAGTCCTTGGTGACTATACCCACATTCCTCACCTAAGCGATAAAACTCTTCTTGTGATAATCTTTGACCTGGACTATCATTAATGGTTCCTAAGAGCTTGATTCTTTCTCGCACCCAAAGAGGGATTTTGGATCCTGATTCAATTTTTTCACGATACTTTCTTGATGTGGCTTCTATTTCTCTGAGTAGATCGATAAGAGTTGATTCTATTGACATCGTTTCCTCCTTCGTATATACGATACATGCCTATCGTTTCTATACGAATTTTACCATATGCGTGTGAATCTGTCAAACCGAATCTAACTTCCAATAATAAAAATTATCTCCCGAACAGACGTTTCCACCAGGGTCTTCTATCGCCGTACCCTTCGATAACGAAGGAGTTTTCACACCTGCCGCACCGCCATATCTTGAACTGCTTGTTATAATAGGTGCTGGAGCTTCCACAGCGGGGACAGGTTGTCCTTATTTTTCTTGCCGTTTCTTTATCCAGCTGTTCCCAGTACTCATCGTGCCAGCCGGGACGACCGGGCATAATAGCCTCCCGATAAGGTGTTCAAACCTATTATAGCATTTTTGGTGCGTATATTATTTCCGGATTTACATGTGCAGTTCGATGATATCGCCGTCCTGGAGAATATGGTCTCTCTTGACCATTATACCGTCGTGCTTGCCCGAGCCCCACACCCGGGCGAATTTAAGTTTTGCCCGGAAATCCTTGTGGACTTCCGTGGCGGCGTTTTCTAGGGTACTCCCACGTGGGAGAACTATCGGGTCGCTCATGTCCGGTTTCTGTCCCGGGGTCTTGGTGTATACCCGGATAATATCCAGTAACCGGATTATTTTTACCCTCAGTTCTTCCAGGCCTGTTCCCCTCATTGCCGAGATTGCCGTGACCGGCAGTTCGTTCTCGTAAAGCTCCTGAAGTATCTTGAGGTTTTGCCCGGTTTCTTCAAGGTCTATCTTGTTACCGACGATAAGCGCCTTTTTGTAATACAGGGTGCCTTCCTGCTCTTCGTCGGTCTGCCCCTGACCGATGTGTATTCTCATATTAGCCAGCTCGGTTACGACGGTCTCAATCTGGGCAAGAGGGTCTTCATTCAGGTCGACAACGATAAGAAGGGCGTCCGCCCTAACTAGGTTGGGGGGCAGCAGGGGTAAAGTTGAGCCTGTTACCAGGGGAGGAGTGTCGATAAGCTGTACCTGTATATTCTCGAATTCCATCATTGCCGGAATAGCGGTATTGGTGGTAAAGGGGTATTCTGCTACGGCAGGGGAGGCGTTGGTCAGGGTGGCTACGAGCTGAGATTTTCCAACATTCGGCGGTCCGATAACCGGCACCTGGGCTGCCCCTTCTTTCTGGACGGTCATCGATGTTCTCTGGATTGCCGCTTTCCTGTCGGTCGACTGCGTCAGCCTGGCTATTTTTCTTCTCAGGTCTGCTTTGAGGTGGTCGGTGCCCTTGTGCTTGGGCATAATAGCCAGCATCTCTTCCAGCGCGGCTATCTTTTCCGGGGCGGTCTTTGCCTGCCGGTAACGGTTTTCAGCTTCAAAATAGTGCGGTGGTAGATTGGTTGGCATTCTTTATTCCCGGTTACTGTAATAATAACTTTACCCCTTCTCGGGAGCAGGTGAAGTCTGTACTCAACTTAGCTTCACGTATTATCCTGGACATTCTATATAAGTCTGATACTACCTTCAATGTTAGGAGGAGCTACGAATAAAATCACTGACCTTAACCTGTCTCGCGGAGGGGACATAAACGATTTTACTACCATTCTTTGTTTGTAATTCATCATAACGTCTCCACCGTTGTCCAGGAGAATGGCGTCTCTTACCTTTATTCCAAATCGGTCACCAATATCTTCGAATAATCGGTCTGCTTTTTCTAAAATAAGGCCTGCCGTATTGCTAAATCCGCTAACTAAAATAGATAAAATTCTGTCATCTTCCGTTGTGCATATGATATTGTGAGGATACAGCCCTGACCTGAATATGATTTTAATTTTATTGTTGGAAATATTATATTGTCCTTCTTTTTTCACTTTGTCAGGATGCTTTACTTCTTGATACTGCTTCTTGGCTAGGGCTTCCTGCATTTCCTCATGGCTATCGGTGAGTTCCAGTTCCACCGGTAACTTTTTAAGGGCTTGCTCTCTCTTACTGGTACTTGATTCAAGCTGGTTAAGTCCGAAGTAATCCTTTTCTTCTTCGAAGAATGGAAATAGAATAAGGTGCCTGATGTCATAGTATTGGTCTCTTATATCAAAGGGGGAAACAAATTGTCCATTATCTATCAGTCTCTGGCCATAAGTTGTATACAGAATTTCGTTTGATATTTCCTTGCCTTCCGGGATGTCCAGTCTCACACTATCCTGTCTAAACCATAACTCCTCAACTGTAACCCTCTTATTCTTCCAGACCACAAGCGAAGAATAAGGTTTTTCACCGCTAAAGATAGGCTCGTTTTTCACATGGAACAATTCACCCTTAATCCAGGCTACAAAATTTGTATTCATAAGCAGGTTGCCATTCCCTACGAAAGCCTGGACTCTCCTTCCCTGTGGGTCATTGTCCTCAAATCTACTGATATGGTCGTTATAAGTGATGGTACTGTTGCGTATCTTCCTGTCATCCTTTTGATTATCGCTTCCGTCCCTAAGGATACCGGGGTCATTATTTAACTCTTCCTGAACTTGGACTACTATATCCACCTTACTTGGGTCGACTTCGAGGATTCTTAATGCTACCTTCACATTTTCCGGAGAAAGATTTGCCGTATAATCGTCAATCGTTTCTTTATCGGCAAGCCTACCGATTTCTTTATGGAGACTATCTTCCGATTTATTAAACCGCCACCATAAGAATGCCGTAATGCCGAGTGATGAAATAATAAAGAGGATTCTTGCCCACCACCAGGGGATTTGCTGAAAAATCATTATTGATGAAGCCAGTATCCCGACCGTGTATACTGCGTAAAACACCGTATTCACGGCAATTGGTTTTTTCACTTCTCCACTTTGGTAGGTTTCTTGATTTCCCTCATCATCGCGTTGGTACCAAAATGAATACTTCTTAAGTTGCCATTCTTTCCGCAGTATTATTTCAGCTAAACGCGTATGCCTTATGAAGGGTAACCGCAAAGAATGGCACAATAGCATGCCCAGATATGAGAGGAAGAGTAAAAAAATAGTTAGTTCAATCGACCTTCCCTGTTGGGACATGAATCCCAATGAGGCTGCCCAGACAACGGCATATATATTGGTGAACCATAACCGCTCATTCTCTAAATGTCTACTATGAAGCCAGTATTGTTCAAACATTTTACGAAGGTTCTCAGATTTTCCCATGTCTTTATCAGGCATATAATTTCACCCCGAAAACCGATATCTAAAGTCCGTTTGAAGTGGGTATATTACAGATTATTCTAGACTCCTTGTTGTGGTATTTCAATATGGTGAACATGGTGTGCGGTAAATTAACGAGCTTATAAATACTCTTTGATTTTCTCCGCCAGGTCGCGGGTTATGCCTTTTACGGCAGTCAGTTCTTCTACCGATGCTTCTCTAATTCCTCGCGCAGAGCCGAATTCTTTTATTAGAGCCCTCCTGCGTTTCTGGCCGATGCCGGGAATTCTATCCAGAGTGGAGGCTATCATCTGCCGGCGTCGGACCTTTTGATGGTAACCTATAGCGAAGCGGTGGGCTTCATCTCTCAGCCGCTGAAGCATCTGGAGTCCGGGTGAACTGAGGGGCATTCTTATCGGCGTGCTTTTCCCCGGGGTGTAAATTTCCTCGTTTTCTTTGGCAAGACTGGCTACGGGTATCGAGCCTGCTCCGGCTTCTTTCATTACCACCAGCGCCGAGTTAAGCTGTCCCTTACCCCCGTCGATGAGTACCAGGTCCGGCTGTACCGCCCATCTTTTAGAGTCGTTGCTATCGCCGTTACTGGAACTGAATCTTTTGAACCGTCGCCTCAATACCTCCTGGAGCATGGCGTAGTCGTTGGCTCCGGAAACCGTTTTAATCTTAAAACGCCGGTAGCCGGGCGGTTTGGGTTTTCCGTCCTCGAAGACCACCATACTTCCCACCGCCGCCTTTCCCTGTATGTTCGAAATGTCATAACACTCCATGCGGGAAGGAGTATCGGGTAGGGCGAGCTCTCTTTCTATTTCAGCAAGGGCTTCTTCTATTGCCGGGTAAGCAGCCTGCTGTTTTATCTTGAGCTGCTGTAAACTCTGTACTGCGTTTTCGGCAACGATATCCACCAGTTGCTTTTTATTTCCCCGGAGCGGTACCTGAATGCTGACTTTACTCCGCCTTTTACCTTTAAGCCATTCTTCGATGACAGGTTTATCCTCAACCGGATGCTGGAGGAGTATCACGGGGGGTATATACGTTGCCGAGCCGTAAAACTGCTTGACGAAGCTGGTCATAATCTGCTCCGGTTCTTCCGAACTGGTGCCTTGAAGCGTAAAGCTTTCCCGTCCGATTAACCTGCTGCTGCGGATGAAGAAGACCTGAACATAAGCCCGGTTGCGTTCGGTAACGAAGGCAATAACGTCCTGCTCCCCTCTTACTTTGGCGGCGATTTTCTGTCCCTCGATAACCCTTCCTATGGACTGTATCTGGTCTCTCAGCAGGGCGGCTTTTTCAAATTCCATAGCCTCGGCGGCTTTTTGCATCCTGTTCTCCAGGGTACGCACTATCCTGTCCTGCTTCCCCTCGAGGAAGCGTATCACCTGATTTACCATGTCCCAGTATTCATGCTTGCTTACCGCCCCGATGCACGGACCGAGGCAGAGGTGGATATGGTAATTGAGGCAGGGTCGTAGTTCCTTACCGGTAATAGTCTTGGAGCAGGAGCGGAGAGGGAAAATACCATTAATCACTTTCAGGGTCTGCTTCACCGATCTGGTACTGGCAAACGGCCCGAAGTAGCGTCCGCCGTCTTCCTCAATACGGCGGGTAAGGAATACCCTGGGCCATTCTTCGTTGAGAGATATTTTGAGGAAAGGGAAAGATTTGCCGTCTTTGAGGTGGACATTGAATGGCGGCTGGTGTCTTTGTACCAGGTTAAACTCGAGTATTATTGCTTCCGGTTCCGAATTGGTGATGAAGAATTCGAGGTCGGCAATTTTGGCTACTAGCCGCCGGGTCTTCTCCGGCAGGTTTTGACCGGAGCTGAAGTATGACCTCACCCGGTTACGCAGAACACCCGCCTTGCCGACATACAGTATATTACCCTGGGAATCCTTGAAAATGTATACGCCGGGGCTGGTCGGTAGCTGCTTTAGCTGTGCTTTTAAGAGATTACTCGTCAACCTTATCTACCTGGCTTTTAAGACAATTATATCCCCATTGGACAGACAGGGGAAATTGTGTGCCTTTAATTGAGCGGTAGTGCGGTTAGCCCGGTTAAGCTTCCGCGTTCAGAGTAGCGAGGAACTCGACGTTGTTTTTCGTCTTCTTCATGCGGTCGAGGACCCGTTCCATTGCTTCGGCATAATTGGGTGAGTCGGAGGAAATCATGGATACCATTCGCCTCAGCAGCCACGCTTTCTGCAGGGTAGGGCCGTCCAGCAGCAGCTCTTCACGCCTGGTCCCGCTACGCTCGATATCTATCGCCGGGTATACGCGGCGGTCGGCTAACCGGCGGTCGAGATGTATTTCCATGTTGCCGGTACCTTTAAACTCCTCATAGATGAGGTCGTCCATGCGGCTGCCGGTATCTACAAGGCAGGTGGCTATTATGGTCAGGCTGCCCCCCTCTTCCGTGTTACGCGCCGCACCGAAGAAGTGCTTTGCCGGGTACAGGGCGCCGGGGTCGATTCCGCCGGAAAGAGTACGGCCGCTGGAAGGCATAGCCAGGTTGTATGACCTTGTAAGGCGGGTAATACCGTCGAGGAGCATAAATACATCTTTCCCACTCTCTACCATACGCTTGGCCCTGTTCAACGCCAGACTGGCTACCCGGGTATGGTCTTCAACAGGCTCGTCGAAGGTGGCGGCAATAACCTCGCCCTTGACGGAACGCTTCATGTCGGTGACTTCTTCCGGTCGTTCGCCGATAAGACAGACCATCAGGTGAATGTCGTTATAGTTGTTGATGGCGGAGTTGGCAATGGATTTAAGAATGGTCGTCTTGCCGGCTTTCGGCGGTGAAACAATAAGGCCACGCTGACCTCTACCGATGGGGGCGACAAGATTGAGCATACGTGAAGCCAGGTCGTTATCAACCCCCTCCAGGTTAATCAGTTTATCGGGGAAGGTAGGGACGAGTGAGCCGAAATGCGGACGATTTTTAGCCAGCTCGGGATTGATGTCATTGACCGCCTCGATGCGGAGCAGGCTGAAGTATTTCTCTCCCGCTCTGGCCGGTCTGCCCTGACCGACGACCATGTCGCCGTCGCGCAGGCCGAAACGCCGTATCTGGGACTGAGAGACGTATATATCTGTCGAGCTGGGCAGCAGGGACTCGTTTCTGAGGAACCCGTAACCGTCGCTCATAATCTCGAGGATACCGCCGCAGAAGGTGTTGCCTTCCTGCTCGGTATATGCCTGCAAAAGACGGATAATCAGGTCCTGCTTCTTAAGGCCGGTATAGTTGGATATACCCATATCCTTGGCTACTTCAACCAGCTCGTCTCTGGTCTTGTTTTCAAGCTGGCTGATATCCATTTTTAAAATTTCACTGTCCATGGTTTCAGGTTTCCTTTAATTCAAGATTGTATTTTTATTTTTCCTTTAAAGACTGTCGCCAGTCGGAAAGAAAACGGTCTATACCGATATCGGTAAGTGGATGCTGTATCATTTTCATCAGCACATCATAGGGGATGGTGGCAATATGGGCTCCCGCCCTGGCAGCGCGCAGGCAGTGCTCCGGATGCCTGATGCTGGCGGCAATCACCTCGGTACCGATATCCGGATAATTATCATAAATATCCAGGATATCTTCTACCAGTTGCATGCCGTCCTCCCCGATATCGTCGAGCCTGCCGACGAAGGGGCTCATGTAAGCGGCGCCGGCAAGCGCTCCGAGCAGCGCCTGATTTGCCGAAAAACAGAGGGTCATATTCACCTTTATATTGTCTCTGGCAAGGGCTGAAGTTACCTCCAGTCCCTCGGCGGTAGCCGGTATCTTGATAACGACGTTCGGCGCCCAGGCAGCCATCTGGCGCGCCTGCTCAATCATCGGCTCCACTCCCTCGACAACCACCTCGACAGATATCGGTCCCGGTATTATCGAGGCGATTTTCTTTATGGTGGCTTCGTAGTCGGTCGCTCCCGCTCTGTACATCAGAGTGGGATTGGTGGTAACGCCGCTGACGATACCAAGTTTGGATGCTCTTTCAAGCTGTTCGATGTCGGCTGTGTCCAGAAAAATACGAATCTTGTCTTACCTCGAAAATGTATTATTAGTTGGCTGCGAGTGGCATCGACGTCTGAGCCCCTTCTCTCAAAACGTCCTTCGCACAGCCAATAAAATCGCGGAACAGCGGGTGGGATTTACCCGGCCTGGAGCCGAACTCAGGGTGAAACTGGCAGCTTACCATCCAGGGGTGGTCAACCAGTTCGCATATCTCCACCAGCCTGCCGTCCGGCGATAGTCCGCTGAAAATCATACCTGCTTCCTGTAGCTGGCTGCGGTATTTGTTATTAAACTCATAGCGGTGCCTGTGCCGCTCTTGAATAATGTCTGTACTATAGGCTATGCCGGCGCGGCTGTCCTTGAGCAGCTCGCAGGGGTATTCGCCCAGGCGCATCGTGCCGCCTTTGTCCTCTATACTGTCCTGGTCGGGAAGGAGGTCAATGACAGGGTAGGAAGTGGACTCATCGAATTCGGTCGAGTTGGCGTTTTCCGAATTAAAGGCGTACCGGGCAAATTCGATAACCATAACCTGCATTCCCAGGCACAAGCCGAAATAGGGGATTTTATTAGTGCGGGCGTATCTGGCTGCCGCAATCATGCCTTCTATTCCTCTGACGCCGAATCCGCCGGGGACGATTATACCCTGGGCCGAGCGTAACTGGGCGTCACAGCCGTCCGTTTCCAGCGACTCTGACGGGACCCAGATGAGATTTACCTCCCTGTTATGGTACAAACCGGCATGGCACAGCGCTTCACGGACGGAATAGTAAGCGTCCTGAAGCTCCACGTATTTGCCGACAAGGGCGATATTCACCGGCTCGCGGGGTTCCTTGAGGGATTCTACCAGTTGTCGCCATTGAGTAAGGTCGCAGTGATTCGACTGCATTTCGAGCTTTTCCACTATAATCTGCCCCAGCCCTTCTTCCTCCAGAACCAGCGGTACCTCGTAGATTGTGGGTATCGTAGGCATCGGGATGACCGCTTCTCTCTGGACATCGCAGAACAGGGATATTTTATCTCTTATCTCTTCGGGGATTGGCTGGTCACTGCGGCAAACAATAACGTCCGGCTGGATACCGATACGCCGCAGTTCATTAACGCTGTGCTGGGTAGGTTTGGTCTTAAGCTCTTTGGTGGTGGCGAGGTAGGGGAGCAGAGTAACGTGAATGTAAAGGACGTTCTCACGCCCCACATCGTTTCTCATCTGCCGGATGGCTTCGAGGAAAGGCTGTCCCTCGATATCACCCACCGTGCCGCCTATCTCAATAATCAAAACTTCCGCCTTGGACTTTTCAGCGAGTTTTTCAAACCGCTGTTTTATTTCGTTGGTAACGTGTGGCACTACCTGTATGGTGCCTCCCAGAAAGTCACCCCGCCTCTCTTTGGCGATTACGGCGCTGTAAATCTGTCCGGAGGTGACATTTGACTCCCTGGTAAGGTTTACATCGACGAACCTCTCGTAGTTACCCAGGTCGAGGTCGGTCTCGGCGCCGTCATGAGTGACGAATACCTCCCCGTGCTGGTAGGGTGACATTGTGCCGGGGTCAACGTTAAGGTACGGGTCAAGTTTTTGCAGGGATACGGGTATGTTTCGACTCTTGAGAATGGTACCTATTGATGCGACAGTGATACCCTTACCTACCGAACTAACTACACCACCGGTTACAAATATGTATTTTGACATACAGGAAAACCAAGCAAAAACTCAAAGATGTATGAAAGACAACATTATGTTGGAACAAAGAAAAGAAATGAATTTAGAGGTTTTTTCCATTATAGGTAACAAATGCCGGTTTGTCAAGTTCTAGGATTGGGAGGTGGTGATATTGATTACGCTATGCTTGAAAAACTCTATGGTAAAGAAGCCGATGGAGAAGAGTTTTACAGCTGAAAATGTTATAACATAAACAAATACGTTCTCCAAGAAACTAGAATTTGGTCTTACGAAGGTATAGTTCAGTTGGTTGCTTGATGATGAGGATAAACCGCTTTAGGCGAAGATTTTTATACCTTTGTCATCCAAGGCGCGTTCAATCTCCGCTCTATCAGGTAGGTCGTCAGTGACGACACCTTTACTTACACATAATAATTCAACACCTCTTGGATTACCATCAGCATCGTAATCAACGCGCCTCAAATCATCCAAATCCTTGCCATATGCGTATGGTGCATCGGTGAGTTTGATATATATAGCGTCAGCTGTCTTATCATATTTGAGTTTCATAGTGTTCCTCTCTTTGTTGCTTAGTCAGCTGCCGTAATAATCAATCTAGGTTTCTTTTCTGGCACAACGATTTTAATAAATCTTCCGTTAGGATGAGCGGTGAGAATTAAGCAATCCCTATCACCTGGACGGGTAACTTCTGGTTCGTTAAGAACGAATTCCACCTCTTCCTCCGAGATTCCCCTATCCCTCATCTGGTCTCGTGCGTGGTCGGTGTATATTGGCCGCTTCCTATTTCGCACTACACCCTGCTTATTACTGTATCATATTTGATGCACACTGTATATCTGGGTCTCTATATTGTCAAGGCTTAGGCTTAAAGTTGACCCAAATGGTCAATAATTTTAGCTATTTCCGTTTCATCTCGCATGAAAATGATACACTACCCCTCAGGGTAACTTTTTTAACATGTTTTATTATTACTTCCTGGTCTCCCTCCGTATCTTCTGGACGAGAATCCTGAGGAAGATAGCCCCGGCGATGGCGATTATTATCTGGAGATAGATAAGGTGCTTCAGGATGGAAGAGATTAAGGGAATGACGATAAGGAGGAAAATGACGACGATGATAAAGATTAGTATATCCTGGAGCAGACCTTTTTTCAGCATATCACCCACGAGCAGTATAGTGAGGGGAAAGATTATGTGTCAACTTCTACCGCCGGAAGTTGTTGTATAATATAATAATGGAATAGGACTCATATTGGAGTATCTAATTTCATAAGAGGTAAAACTAAGGGTCTAGTAAGAAGGGAGGGGAGTTAAAATGACGGCTAAGAAACGCTTCACTACAGAAGAAGCCAGGAAAATCGGGGAGCAGTTGGGTATAGACTGGAGCAAATTCGACGTTGAGCAGTACAGAATGGGAATGGATGTTGAGCTTGAACACGGTCTGGCGGACCCGGCCACCAACGTTACCAGCGATGACCCGTTGATAACCGGTAAAATAGCCCTTGCCCATCTGAATGAGTTTCCCGATTACTATACCAGACTGGAAAAAATGGAAAGGGAAGCTGAGGGTAAGTAGAAAAACTCTATCCGGCAAGGTCATATATTCCTGTAGCCTGATATTATTAGTGTCAGGGTTCAGGTATTAGCGTGCACATTACCTTGAAGGAGGTGATAACCGTGGAACTGTCTCCGGAAGAAAAGAGGAAGATATACGAGGAAGAGAAGGCAAGGATTGAGGCAAGAGAGCAGATAGAGCGGGAGAAAAAACAGATACCTGATGAGACCAGTACCGGGATTATGCCGAATGTCGCCTCGATGCTGTGCTATCTCGGCTGGTGGGTAACCGGCATCATATTTTTTATCCTGGAACAAAAGAACGCTCGGGTACGATTTCATGCTGCGCAGTCGATAGTCGTTTTCGGCTCTCTCACCTTTGCCGGGATTATCCTGGGCCTGATACCGTTTGTCGGTCCGGCATTTTCTTCGATAATCTGGATTATCGCCGTTATACTCTGGATAGTCCTGATGATCAAAGCCTATAATAGCGAGCTGTACAAACTGAACTGGGCGGGGGACGTGGCGGAGAAGATGGTAAGCTCGTCAGGCGTAACCTGGGAAACTCCGAAAGCGCCGCCGGCCCCGGAACCGCCACCGGCGCCTGAACCGACTGCTCCACGCGAGTCTGCCCCTGCCGCCGGTATAAACCTGGATAAAGAAATCGGCAGGAGAGTGGAGGAGTATTTTAAGAGCAAACGGGGGGTGAGGATAACGGCTTCCGCCTTCGTCATCGCCTGGAGCATCATTCTGCTGGTCTTCTTCAACTACTTCAACGAGTATGTGGCGTATTACTACTCGGATAAGACGGGGGATATCGTTACCTGGGCGAGAGAGCCTTTTTTTACGGGTGAAGTCAATCTGTGGCTGCCTGTTCTTACAACGGCTTTAATCGTATCCATTGTCGGTCATATCGTTTTGATTATTTTCGATAGGTACATACTCCATGAAGTAATTCGTATCATCATAGATATATTCATGCTCGGTTCGGTTATCACACTGGTTACCATCTTTCCTTTTGATTTCTACGTAGTACCGAACGCCTCCATAGCCGACGGCGTGGTGGTCGGCGTTACCGTTGTCCTGATTTGTGTTGCGGTAGGACTGGGAATAGGGATACTGGTGAGAGGAATCAAGCTTCTGGCGAATATGATAAAGGGTGTTACAGGTTACGAGGAAAGTGCCTGAGGTGACCGACCGTTTATTACCGTGAAAAAAAGGAGTCTACTAATAAAAGAAAATTCCCTTTCTTAATGACGGACTCGGCATGGTTTGTATATTGTTGTTTGTTTTCACCTCACCCCTGACCCCTCTCCAACCAGAACCATTGAGATGGAGTGAGAAGCTATCCTGGTTGGAGAGGGGGATAAAGGCCTGCCCGCCGTACAAGGCTTTGGCAGGCGGGGGGTGAGTAAACGGCTCAGTTAAAACCTAACAGCCGTAATAAATTATTTGCGTGAAAAAGGGGGAGTCCGCCTCAGGCGGACTCCCTTCTGTAATTTCAGGGCGATTT
>CAZCMK010000048.1:0-5496 GCA_964499775.1 uncultured Dehalococcoidales bacterium
TAAAAATGCTATACTACCTTAGTAAAAATGGCAGCCGTACTATCCGGACAGGACATCCGCAGTCTGCTTGAGCAGGAACCGCCTATGGTGGAAGGCTATATCGACCCCGATGCTCAGTTACAGCCGAACGGCTTCGATATCACCCTCCGCGATATCTCGCTCCTCCAGACAGCGGGGCAGATAGCCGTCAGCAACAGCCAGAGGGCGGTCTCCGAATTAGCCCGCCTGGAGTTCGATGCGGAAGACTTTATCGACCTGAAACCGGGCGTCTACTCAATTACCTACAATGAGATTGTTCACCTGCCAAACAATGTTATGGCACTGGCAAGACCCCGGTCAAGCCTGCTCCGTTGCGGCGTGACGGTAGGTACCGCCGTGTGGGATGCCGGCTATTCGGGACGCTCCGAATCGCTGCTGGTCGTCTACAATCCCCAAGGATTCAGAATACAGAGAAATGCCAGGATAGTGCAGCTCGTTTTCTTCAGGCTGCTCGGCGAGACGGACGGTTACCAGGGGACCTACCAGAACGAGAATATCGACTGAGCATCGCTATCAGACCACGATGTTAAGGACAGCCGGCATCAGCCGGAAGGAAGCCGGACCTTCACCGAGTAGTTCACCGTCGGCATGGACGAGGACTCTCTCCGACGACTCAACTTTAACCACGCTCGCCTTCTCGATACTCACTTTCGGATGCTCGCCGTGAGTCCCCTTATAAATCATCGGCAGAGATTTAAGCAGGTCGAACTTACCTACATCACCGATAACCACCACGTCGAGTAAACCGTCGTCCATGCTGGCATCGGGCGCTACGTGCATACCGCCGCCGAGGTAGTTACCGTTGGATACTATCACGCTCAAAATACGTGCCGCTTCATTCCTCTCATCGATACCGAGCACAACGGACTTGTTCCGGTAACTGAGCATGGTACGGAGCAGGCCTGCCAGGTAAGGAATCGTCCCGCCGAAATATTTCGGCATACGCTCGGTAGACTCTACCGCCGCCGCATCGAAGCCTATACCGGCTGCATTCACAAAAAATCGCTGCGAAGCCTGACCGTTCTTCCGGTATTCGACGATTCCCACGTCGATTTTGAGCCTGCGCGAACCTGTCAGGCTCGAACAGGCGCTTACATAGTCGCGGGGGATACCTGCCGAACGGGCAAAATCACTGCCGGTACCGGTACTTACCACGCCGAGGGCAATATCATCCTCATCACCGGAATGGAGTATGCCGTTGGCAACCTCGTTTACCGTACCGTCACCGCCTACGGCAACCAGATACCGATAACCGTCGGCGGCAGCAGTCCTGGCAAGCTCGATAGCGTGACCCGCCCCTTCGGTGTAATCGTGGTCATAGGACAGTCCTGCACGATTCAGGAGGCGGCTGAGCTGGGGCCATTTCCTGCGGGTTGAGTTGGCTCCTGCCGCCGGATTGACAATTACCTTAGCACGCGGTACTGACATCTAATTAACCGTCCGACACATACTCAGGAGAGAATATTCGATTCTACCTAAGCAAGCTGACGTCTCCTGCTTATCCAGAGACTCAAGACGAAACATACAACCATATATCCTGTCATCGAGTAAGCAAAAAGCTCAATAGCCGGTGTTTTGAACTCAAATGGAATCATACTCATACCACCGGCGGGTATCATACCTTCCATGAAAAGCTCCATTCCCCCGTAGACCAGGGCAACGCTGTCTCCGCCGGCAGACAGAATGAACCAGTACGGTTTACCCGCCATCATCAGTACGCTCTCGATAATCCCGGAAATGACCATTATAAAAACCAGGGTTATAACGGTAGCGCCCATCGACCCCTTGGATATCGAGCTGAAAAAGAAGGTCACGGAGAGAACGGAACCGGCAAAAAGTAGGCATAAACCGAACGATTTATACATTTCTACCGGGACTTCCCCGTATATAGCCAGGAGTGAAATGGCGGTTATTACATATCCGAAAATAACGAGCAGTATTACCGCGGCACAGCTTGCCAGGTACTTCCCCGTTATCAGTGTAATCCTACGTACCGGATTGGTAAAGAGTATGAAACCAGTCTTGCTCTCGAATTCTCCGGCTATGGCATCTCCGGCGAAAAACACCGCTCCGATAGTCGCCAGGCTGGGACCAACGGTAAGCATGGCAGCCATCGCCATGACGTTGTCAGGGTATTTATCCATCAGCACCGGCAAAAGAATGAGGACGGCAATTTCCGCGATAAACGTCAGACCGAGAATGACGTACAGCCGCTTTCTGCGGATGTGCTTCATAAACTCATACCAGGTAACCACCCTCAGCTTTTCAAATTCGCTCAAAGGTCCCTCCCGTTAACTCAAGGTACGCCTGCTCAAGCGATTTGTATTGTGCCTCGAGTTGAGCGACGCTGTCGTAGGCAAGCAGCTTACCGTGGTCGATGATGGCTACCTGGTTGCATATCTGAGTAACTTCCGTAAGCTGGTGCGAGGCGAAGAAGACCGTCTTCTCTTTCCCCACTTCTTCAATTATCGCCCGGAACTCCACCACTCCTCTGGGGTCCAGTCCCAGTCCCGGCTCGTCCAGAATCAGGACAGGCGGGTCGTGCAGTAAAGCCTGCGCCAGTCCAAGGCGCTGCTTCATCCCCCTGGAAAACTTCTCTATCCTGACCCTACCCCACTCCTCCAGCCTGACCAGTTCGATTACTTCCTTAATCCGCTTTTTCAGTCGGTTGCCCTTCATTCCGCGAATCCTGCCGAGGTACATTAAAGTCTCCTCAGGCGTGAGGTAGGAGTAGAACTCGGGTGTCTCGACGATAGTGCCGATTCTGGAAAGCGCCTGCTCCGGCTTCTCCGCCACGTTCACGCCATCGATATGAGCCGTACCGGAAGAGGCGCGGATAAGACCGCACAGTATCTTCAGTGTAGTGCTTTTTCCGGCGCCGTTAGGTCCAAGGAGCCCGATATTCTCATTTTCCTCCACCCTGAGAGACAGACTATCGAGTGCCAGGAACTTACCGTAGTACTTGGTCAGGTTCTCAATAATGATTGACTCGCTCATTCCAAAATCACTTGCCTTCTAACAATTTTATCACCCGTGTCAAGCGTTTAGCCCTGCGGATACACGATATCGAAAGCTTCCGACATATTCTTGCGGACTAAAGGGTTCATATCGAGACTGCTTAATTCCTCCTTCGTCGCCCAGCGGACATCCAGGGCTTCCATGCCCGGACGCGCCTCTCCGCCCGCGCAGCGGGCTATCAGGTAGGTAACGATATAGTGAAACCGGATGCGGTTTTCCTCATCGAGGACCGTAAAATTCTCCACAGTGAATACTTTTCCTACCTTGATTTCGATGCCGCACTCCTCGTCCAGTTCACGTTTTGCCGTGTCCTCAAAGGTTTCCCCCAGTTCAATAACTCCGCCGGGTACGCTCCACTTTCCCAGGCTGGGCGGAGTGGCACGCCTTATCAGCAACACTTTATTATCCTTGAACACACAGGCGACTACTGAAGGAATAGGGCGTTTCGGATACTCCCGCCCGTCAGGTTCACCTATACTTACGGTCTCTTCAGAACTCATATTCTCTCTAATGCCGTGTAAAACTTCAGGTATCTACTACCTAGTCAAGATAAGTGATTTGCGAGGGTGGTCTTTCTTTTATGTCAACTTCGATGCCGGCTTCCTTAAAAAGCTCTATGAACCTGTCATCGCTGTATTTACCGAAGCTGATGAACCTCTTTATCCTGGCGTTGACCAGCATCTTGGCACACAGCACGCACGGCGTATGGGTGCAATATATCGTGCTCCCCTCGAGGCTTACCCCGTGGAGAGCCGCCTGTATGATTACATTCTGCTCGGCATGGATAGCCCGGCAGACTTCCTGCCTCTCTCCGGACGGTATACCCAGCTCGTCCCGGAGACAACCAAGCTCGAGGCAGTCTTTCTGACCGGCGGGAGCGCCGTTATAGCCGGTAGTCAGTATGTGCTTATCCTTCACCGCTACCGCACCCATATGGTGCCGACGGCAGGTAGAACGCTCGGCAACCACCGAGGCTATTTTCAGGATATACTCATCAAAGTCCGGCCGGGAGTTAACTTCTGTCATCCTTTTATCCTCAATATAACCTTATTTGTCTCCTTAACCAGGTCACCGAGAGACAATTCGTTCACGATGGTGAAGTCCGCCATGGCGATAGGTCCGCCCTTGTTTACGTTCTCGATTTCCGCCCTGTCGCGCCCCGCTGCTTCATCCCTGGCAAGACCCCTGACTTCTCTTGCGCCCAAGCGGGAATACCTGATTTCCGGCGATGCCCAGACCGCCACCACGTAAAAGTCTTCCCCGTAACACTCTTTAAGATAGATATATTCTTCCCAGGAATACAGCCCGTCTATGACTGCGTTCGTGTTTTTCAGGGCGGAATCTATCTTCGGCCGGTTCAATATCGCGTAGGCTGCCATGCCGTGTTCACGGCGGAGAAGCTCCCTGACGGTACGCTCGTTTTCTTCGTTAAGCTCCAGTCCCCTCCTCGCCACCTCTTCGTCGGTAACATCACCGAACCTTATCCTGGCAAATCCGTCCCGTTCGAACTGAGCGGCTACCTCGGATTTGCCGGACCCCGCCATTCCCACAATCGAAACCACTTTCATATCCGCTACTGTGTTCATTATAAGAGAGAGGAGTCAGGAATAGCAACGATAGGATATATTAACCTGATTCGTTTTCCCTTACGTCGGTACCGGGAGGAGGCAGGTCTGTCCACTCACCTGTCCGCCGCTGTATCCTGTACTCCCGTAACAGCCAGAGCCCGGAAACGCAGAATCCGCAAATATCGGAAATAGGCATCGCCACCCAGACACCGCTTACTCCCATAAAGCGCGGCAGTATATATATGAAAGGAACAAAGAATATAAACTGGCGGGCGAGGGAAAGAAACAGTACTTCCTTCCCTTTCCCCATTCCCTGGAAGGTCACAACAAATATGATCGACATGGCGACGAGAGGCAGCACCGCGATTACAATCCTCATCGCAGGTATTGCTAATTCCAGCATTTCTTCTTCATGGCTGAATATCCCGATAAGCTGCGGAGTGAGTATCTCCATTACAATGGTCGCTACCCCCATAATCAGAGCCAACCAGAACACCGATAACCGGAGTGCACCCCACATCCGCTTCCAGATACGGGCGCCGTAGTTATAACCGATAATGGGCAGAAGCGCCTCGGCGACACCGATAATCGGCATAAAGGCAAAATCGACCACGCGGATTATAATCCCGATAGCAGCTATAGCCATTGAACCGAAACCCGCCAGAATGTTGTTTAAAAGGATAAAGCAGATGCTCTCGGATACTTCCGTCAGCATAGAAGGCAGCCCCACGCGATAGATATCCTTGATTATAGATATGTCAGGCTTTACATGGGAGAGCTTTATTCTGTAAGAAGATTTGCGGGCTACGACATAAAAGAAAGCGAGTCCGCCGCCGATTGCCTGGGCGATAACCGTCGCCAGTGCGGCTCC
>CAZCMK010000048.1:5596-13947 GCA_964499775.1 uncultured Dehalococcoidales bacterium
CGCGGCAATCGCTTCGTGTCCCAGCCTCGCCAACCAGAAGGTGTCTATAATATTATAAAGCGCCATGGTTACTAAAGAAGCTACTCCGGGCAGGCTTAAACTGAGAAGAAGTCTACCCAATGGCGCGTAACCAAGACGCTCTGTGGTATCTTTCAGTTTTCCCTCTCTCCTCTATTCTATATAAAAAATCGCATACGCTCTAAATCCTATCAGTTAGTGAGTTCAGGGTCAAGAAATATAGTACATACCTTTATCTTTTTCCTGATATAGTGTAAGCTTCTCTGAAACAACCTCCTGGAAAGCGAGTACCATTACCGGTGAACTGGACCACCACCGCCCTGCTGAGTGCGGCTATACAGGCGGGAGTCAGCGTAATCGATAGCCATCTCCTCTCCAAACGCATGATAGGACTGCGCCCTTTCATGCTGGCTATGGGTATCATCCAGCTTCTTTACGGACTTCTCCTCTACGCGCTGTTTCCCTGGCCTGGAGATATGCCTGCCATAGCCATCGGCTGGGTTATCGGCGCCAGTATATGCGGTACATCAGCGGCCCTTTTAACCATGTTCGTCCTTCAGAAAGAAGAAGTATCACGGGTCGTCCCAATTACTCATATCTCTCCCATCTTCGTGGCGATAATCGCCACTATCTTTCTGGATGAAAGCCTCGTCTACCTGCAATGGCTGGCGGTAATCATCGTCGTGGCTGGAGCGATGATAATCACCGCGGGAAAAAGCCATTCAGAGACCGCCGGTTCTCGGAGAAAACCCTTCTTTCTTCTCTTCCTCGCCAGTCTGCTGGCTGCCCTTGGAAGCGTCTTCACCAAGCAGGCGCTCGAATACCTATCTTTCTGGAATATGTACAGCATGGCTATACTGGGCACCTCGATTATCATGCTCAGCGTATCCCTCCGCTTCTCCACCATCCGGCAATGGAGGTACATGAAGAGAAAAGGCTCCACTCTGGTTCTGTTAATATGTAATGAAATAGCGGCGCTTTCGGCTTCGGTATTGTTCGTCCGGGCGGTATCGCTGGGACCGGTATCCCTTGTTACCACCATAATGGGGACACGTCCCATCCTGGTGGCGGTATACAGTATGGTTCTGAGCCTTGTTTTGCCCGGATTTCTTCTCGAATTGCCCGGTAAGCGCGCCATGGCATTCAGGCTGGCGGCGATTCTCATGATTGTCGGCGGTCTGAGTATAATATACCTGACATGATTGTACTGGGTATGTGGTATAATTTTGACTACACTTCACCGGACAGAGAAAATGACAGAGGAAACAAACCTATCGGGGAAAATTGAAAAGCAGCTACCGGCGGAACTGGTGGAGTTCTTGCAGGAAGCCGGTCTTATAGCCGCCAACCAGGGGCAGAACCTGTACCTGGTCGGCGGCCTGGTCCGCGACCTTCTTCTCGGCCGAACTAACCTTGACCTCGACCTTGTGGCGGAAGGCGACGCCGTAAGCCTGGCTTACCGGCTGGCGGAGATAACGCAGGCGAAGGTGACGGTACATTCGCGTTTCCGCACCGCCAACCTCAAGTGGGATAACCGGAGCGTCGACCTCGCTACCGCCCGCTCCGAGACCTATTCCAGGCCCGGAGCCTTGCCCACCGTGCAGCCCGGCTCCCTCGATTCCGACCTTTTCCGCCGGGATTTTACCGTCAATACCATGGCTATCGACCTTACTCCCGGCAACTGGGGGAGGTTAATCGACCTTTATGAGGGCATGGAAGACATCAATAAAAGGCTGATAAGAATCCTTCACGAAAACAGCTTTATTGACGATGCCACCCGTATCTGGCGGGCAATCCGCTACGAGCAGCGACTCGATTTTACGCTGGAGCCGGATACGCTTAGGCTGCTGGTGCGGAACATCGAGATGCTGGATACCGTCAGCAGAGACCGGATACGGAACGAGCTGGAGCTTGTCCTGCATGAGGAGTACCCGGAAAAGGTCATCCGCCGCGCCGGGGAGCTCGGCGTGCTGGAGAAACTGCACCCCTCTTTGAAAGGTGACGACTGGCTGATACGGAAATTCGGGGAAGCCCGTAAAGCCGCTTCTCCGGAACCGCCGCCTCTAGAGCTGTACCTGGCGCTCCTGACCTACCGTCTTAGCGAAGATGAGCTTGAGAAATTTATTAACAGTCTCAGGTTGCGCAGGTCACATGCCCGGGTACTGCGGGATATCCGTGACCTGAAAAAGAACCTCGGGGGGCTTGCCGACCCGAAAATCAAACCGAGCCGGATTTACAGCCTCCTGCACGGCTGCTCCCGGTCGGCACTTACCGCTGTTTCCATAGCCGAAGATTCACCGTCTGTTGAACGGAATATCCAACTTTTCTCCACAAAGCTACGCTATGTCAGGACGTCGCTCACCGGCACCGACCTGCAAAAGATGGGCATTAAACCCGGTCCCCGGATGAAAGAGGTCCTCCGCCAGCTCCTCGAAGCCAGACTGAACGGCGAGGTCACCGATAAAAAGGGAGAGGCGGAGATGGTGGAGAAAGCTAACTTACTACAGGAATAAATTATCATAGAAAATTTAAGGTGGTACTTGCCGGTACCACCTTAATCAAATATTCAAGAAACCGTAATAGTATTACCTCCAGGCGTCTATGCTGAAGACGGGAGCCGTGCCGAGCATGCCGCGCCGGCCGGTAAGCTGCTGGCATATCTCTTCATCACCGCCGCCGATAATTATGCAGTTATCGGTAGGCTCATCCACCACCGGCACCATATAATCGTCCGGCAGCTCTTTCCAGTGCTTACCGGAGGTTCTCTCTATCCCCAGCCAGCCGTTCGTGCCTTCATCGGGCCAGGAACGGAGCCGGTACTGCTTCAGCGGCTCTTTGCTCTTCTCCCAGAGCCACTGATACACCTCGTCCTTGGACTTAAAACCGATTTCATACAGGTGCTGCGCCATCTCCGGCACCATGATAAAGGTATAACCTCCCTCGCGGCCCGCCCAGAGCTGGGGGACGAGGTATTCCAGCCAGTTGTGCGGTCCGGGGATACCCTTTACGTCCATACGTCTTGCCATACCGCCGTGACCGCTCTTCTGGAATGCCCGGTATCCGCCCGGGGAGAACTGGTTGCCTACTATGTAGCCACCCGAGTTTATTACCAGGACGATGCTCTCATCCTTCTTGAATCCATACTCTTCGTTCAGGCCTTTCCAGCCCGACGGGAGTCCCGCCGCATTCTCGGCAAAGCAGGTGCCGCCCGAGTTAAAGGGGCTGCCGATGCTGTTCATCCGGTTCACGCCCGGAACGGCGCCGCCGAGGTTAATCGCCATAAGCTGATAGGCACGGCCGACCGGCATATTCGCCGGGCTACCCGGGTCGAGCATGCCGACCCCGGAATTCATCCCTATCTCTTTGGCGTAAGGACCGCTGATGCAGCACCACTGGCCCCAGAAGGTGGTGGTACCGGTACCGCACCCTGACTCGGCAATCGCCAACACCGCCGGCAGGTGTTCCGGCTTGCATCCCGCCGTTACGGCGTTGACCGCCACCCTTTCCACGGTAGCCGTCCTCTCCATGGGCAGGAAACGTACCACGTCGCCTTTCTTTCCTATCCCATCGCGCTGGTAGGTTATCAGTTCATCCGGCTTGTGGCTGGTGCCCTCCAGCATCTTCTCCACGCGCTCCTCGGTAGGGATAACTACCGGTAGACCGTCGGTATAAACGGCGATAGGAGCATCCAGCGGTTTGGGAACGTGCCTTGTCTGCTGATAGAATATCTCCGCTTCCTCGAGAGTCCCCTCGAAAAGAATCCTCTGAGAAGGCGGCATATACATGCCACTCTCTTTTTCCTCATCGGTTAGAGGCCTGGTCAGCAACTCAAGCATGGGTTCGATGAAGTTTTCAACGTCTTTCTCTCCGTGAAGCATCCGGGAAGCAGGCAGGTAACGCAACTTCGGAACACCGTATTGAAGCGCTACCTGCTTGACCATCTCGTGCTGGTCTTCAAGGTCGACTATTACCGTCGGGATGCCTGCTTTCTCAAGCTTTGTTATGTAGGGCAACTGCCCCCACACGGCGCCGCTTCACCAGGTTACCGCCAGTATCACGGCATCGGTGGTCTTCATCTCCTCTTCGGTAAGGTATACCGGAGTGGGTGTGTACGACTTCTTCTGTGTCCAGTTTACGTTCGGATAATCACTCCTTAGTTTTTTCTCCAGGGGTAACGTGATATCCGGCTCACCGGTGATACTGATGTGGATTGTTTTACCATCGAGCGTATCGAGACGCGGCGCCAGCGGGTATGTTTTCACCGGCAGTTGAGTCCCGGTCGGGTCAAGACATTTGTATATTTTCTCTGCCACTCTTCCCCTCCTTGGTTAAAGTAATTAACTTAAGTGTAGTTGTCCCCTGAATGTCATGTCAATTCATGACAATTATGATGATATAACTTAACTTCTGAAAAGTCAACAAGGGATAATATCAGTGCGTGAATAATAATTGAAGATAATAGGTTTTAGTCTATCTGCTTGAAGGCTTTGGCGGCAGCCCCGCAAACCGGGCACTTGTCCGGCGCTCCGCCGGGCACGGTATAACCGCAGACCTGACAGACGTAGTAAGGTTCCTCTTTCAAGGATGTGCCTTCGTTAACTGCTTTGAGCGCCGCCTCGAAGTGACCATGGTGTACCTGCTCCACCTCGTTTGCGTACTCGAATGAACGCAGCGCCCTGGTATTATTCTCCCTTTCGGCATCGTCGATAAACGGGGGGTACATCCTGGTAAACTCGTAATGCTCACCTATGGCGGCAGCCAGCAGGTTTTCCTTGGTCGCACCGATTCCGTCCATAGCATTGAAGTGGTTCTTGGCATGGACCGTCTCGGCATCAGCTGCCGCCCGGAACAGCCTGGCTACCTGCGGATAGCCTTCCTTTTCCGCTTTCTCTGCGAAAAACAGGTAGCGCCGGTTTGCTTCGCTTTCTCCGGCAAATGCCTCCTGTAAGTTGCTCTCTGTCTTGATTTCCATATTCTACCTCCTTCATAAAGAGGTCTTGAGGTTTATCACCCCACCCCTCTGTATCAGGCTATCTAACATCTTAAGATAATATATCTTCGTCATTCCCGTGAAAACGGGAATCCAGCACCCGCCTCTGGCGGACCAGCCTGGATTCCGTGTCAAGCACGGAATGACAATTCCAGACAGCCTCCAGATTATTTTCAAGTAAGGGCTTCGCCGCTCTTATATTCCCCATTTATACCTGAACAAACCCAGTATAATTTATTCATCCTATATTTTCTATGTCAGACAGCGTCTCCGCCATTATCGGATTTAACCTTTGATTATCCAGCAGCGCGTAGAGTTCTTCGGCTCTTGTTTTATCTTCCACCATGGTGAATAAAACCGGACCTGAACCGGCCAGATGAACGTCGGCGGCACCAAGCTTCAAAAAATGCTCCCGTGCTACGTCAAGCCCGTCGAAGACACTGAAGGCTACGTTCTCGAAGGTATTGAAAAGCAGCGAAGGATTGAGTACCTTCCCCGCCTTCAACTCATCGATAAACTTCTGGGTAATCCGCCCGTCAGTGTAGTGATTAGTGGTCAGGCTGTCATATAGCTGTTTCGTCTTGTCCGGAAGGACTTTAACCGGAGGCACCGCCAGGACTACCCACATACGGGGTAATGACCGCAGAGGAGTAACGAGCTCTCCCCTGCCCTCGACCAGGGCTGTACCGCCGTATAGAAAGAAGGAAACGTCGGAACCCAGTCGCACCGCCATCTCCTGCAATTTCTCACGTGGCAGATTTAGCTCCCAGAGCCGGTTAAGCCCCCGCAGGACAGCCGCCGCATCACTGCTGTCCCCGCCGAGCCCGAACATAAGGGGGATACGCTTCTCCACCCGGACAGCTACCCCCTTGAAGCATCCGGTAGCCTCCCGAAACAGGGTCACCGCCCGGGATACCAGACTCTGTCCGGCGTCCCATTCCTGCATATCCGACGTGAAGGTAATTTCCTCAGCCGATTCGAAATGAAGCCTGTCGCAGAGGTCTATGGTCTGGATAACGCTGCGGATTTCGTGAAAGCCGTCACTGCGTCTGGACAGGACTTCCAGTGTCAGGTTTATCTTGGCTGGCGCCGAAACGGTCAGCATCTTTATTCCCTCACCCCGGTGTATTCCTGCCACAGGCGCGCCCACTCCTCAAGTGTCAGGGTCTCAGCCCGCCTGCGCGGTTCTATTTCCGCTTGCTCCAGCAGGTCCAATACATCCGCCTTCGGAGTATCCAGACCCTGCGACAGGGAGTTGGCTAACTGCTTGCGGGCTGCGCTGAAGCCGGCCCGAACCAGCGAGAAAAAACTCTCCCTGTCCGCTACCATGACCGGCGGTTCGGAATAAGGAACCACCTTCAGTAGAGCCGAGTCTACCTCGGGCTCCGGATAAAAACAACTCGATGGTACGCGGGCAACAATCTCCGGCCTGCCGTAAAATTGCGCGCCGATACCCAGCAGACTCATTTTACCCGGTCTCGCCGTAATCTCCTCCGCCACCTCCTTCTGTACCATGACCACCATGAGCTGCGGTTTTGCACTCGCCTCCAGGAAATGGCGTAGGACGGGAGAAGTGATGTAGTAAGGGAGGTTGGCTACCACCTTGTAGACTTTCGCGGATTCAATCCCCGCTTCACGAAGCAAATCCGCCGGTTCGATTTTCAGTACGTCCTCATTGAGCACAGACAGGTTATTGAAAGTAGCCAGAGACCGCTCTAAAACCGCAGCCAGTCTGTCATCCAGCTCGATAGCTATAACCCTGCCGGCCCGTTTGCACAGTTCTCCGGTCAGCACTCCCGGTCCGGGACCTACCTCTACAACAATATCATCTTGTGTAAGCTGAGCCGTAGAAATAATAAGACTGAGCACCTCCTCGTCGATAAGGAAGTGCTGTCCGAGTTCTTTCCTCGCCCTGAGTCCGGAGCTGCGCAGCAGCTTCCTGGTACGGTCTAATAGCGACTCTCCGTCCCGCGACTGTCTCCCCGGGGTCTTCATCCTTCCTCTCTCGCTATATAAATACGGGCAAATACTACGGACATATCTCATCCCTGTACGAGTCTTTTTATCTCTGGCATTGCCTCCTCGGTAGCCAGTTCACCCTGTTCGACACATTCATCGACCCGGTGAAAATCGGTCAATGCAAATTGGGCTACCTCCGGCTCGATGACAATATCGGCTTCGGCAGTGCTGGACTTCACCGCATAGTAGCCGACGATATGGAGGGTCTGCATGATAACATCGAAGATATTAGGCTTAGTAGCTTCCTTAACGCTTCGTTCAGGTATTACGTTTACCGCAATAATGATACCCGCCCCCATTTTTTTCAGGATACTGACCGGCACCGGATTCACCAGAGCTCCGTCAACCAGGTATTTGTCTCTCCATTTAGCTACCGCCAGTACTATCGGCAGGGAACTGCTTGCCCTTATCGCCTCCCACAGGGGACCTTCGTTAATAACCACTTCCTCGCCGCTGTCTATATCCGTAGCCACACAGGCGAATGGCATTTTAAGATCCCCGAATTCCATATCACCGAAAAACTCCTTCAACCTGTTCTCCAGTTTACGACCTCCAATAAGGCCGGTCCTGGGTATGTTCAGGTCCACCAGGTAATTGAACCTCTTCGAGCCCACCTTTCTGGCTATATCCGTTATCTCGCTGACGGATTTCCCCTGTGCGTAAAGGGCGCCGATGAGAGCGCCGACACTGGTACCGGCTATCATATCAACAGGAATGCCTTCTTTTTCAAGGACTCCCAGCACTCCTATGTGGGCAAGTCCCCTGGCAACGCCGCTGCCCAGCGCCAGCCCCAGCTTTTTTCCTGCCGGTCTATCGCTCTCTAGTCCCAAAGCTCTTCGATATCCTTTTCAGCCTGCTGCTGAACGTCAATTCCGTCACTCGAGACAAGGTCCCTGTACGAATCCGCCGAGCCGTACTCACGCGTTCTGACTACCACAGGCATCGGCACGGCATGCCCGAAGATGAGCGCCTGCTGTTTCGATTCGAGCTTGGAGAGAACCGATTTTAGCTCGCTCCGACCGGACACGCCGGCAAGTACACTATCGATATCGCGTTCGTTATCCAGCAGGCAGGTTATCTTGGTCCCTATCTGGGACATAACCTCCTCATCTATACCACTGGGTCGCTGGTCGATAACAAGCAGGGTAACGTTGTACTTCCGCATTTCCCTGGCGATGTTGCCAAAAATGGTCTGGCTGGCAAGTCCCGGATTGAGGAAGCGGTGGGCTTCCTCGATGGTAATCACCAGCGGATGGGGCGGGGCGCTGTCCTCGGCTATCGCCCTCTCCATCCTTTCACGGTACTGACTGTGTATCCGGCGGGT
>CAZCMK010000049.1:0-2371 GCA_964499775.1 uncultured Dehalococcoidales bacterium
AGCTCGAACCTGTCCTGACCGACTAACTTCTCCCTGCATTTCCGGTATATCTCCCTGTCTTTTTCGATACCGACTACCCTGGCGCCTTTCTTGAGCAACGCCTCGCTGATTACCCCCGAACCGGAACCGATATCGTAGACAAGGTCGCCCCGACTGATGCCCGACTGCTCGACCAGCCGTCCTATAAGTTTTTTATTTACTATCTCATTGCGTGAATATTCGTTTGTATGGTGGTTTTTACGGTAGCCCACAGTGCTTACCCTCCTTAGTTGAATACATTTCAACCCGGGGCAGCACTGAGCGCAGACAGATGCAGCTATATATACGCAGAAATATAAGTGTAGAAGTGATTAAAATTTTAGAAAGAGCAGGTAATATGACAGCGACTCTTCGGGTAAGGGGCTAAAGAATGCCCGAGTGACAGCTAGATAACGGTTGCTTACCGTGCTGCCGGGTTTATGCGGTTGTGAGTCGTTTTCTGGTACCCATAAACATCTCTGTCAATTACCTGTATCCTTTGTGAATGTATTGTCAAGTCTATCACATGATAACGTTTGCATCAATAAATAACTTGATTTTACGTTTCTTATGACGTAGAATTCTCCTGTAATCTTACGGTGCGGGAGTAGCTCAGTGGTAGAGCATCTGCTTCCCAAGCAGAGGGTCGCGAGTTCGAGCCTCGTCTCCCGCTCCATTTTATCCAGTCTTTCCTGTTAGTATATATTTCCTGAAAAACAACCATTACTGTCATTCTGAGGAGTTCGCCCAGGCGAACGACGAAGAATCTCTCTACCCCTTGAAATGAGATTCTTCGCCCTCGATTTCATCGGGGCTCAGAATGACAGTTTAGAACACTCAATTTTCTACTCCACCTGTATCCAGCAATACTATTCCTGTGGTATAAAGAGTCGGTTAGTGCCTTGAAAAGGAGTATACCGATATGACGAAGTATCTTTATTTTGCTTTCAGCGACTGTAAAGACCCTTCCCGTGACGAGGAGTATAATGACTGGTACAGCAACATCCACGTGCCGGACATGCTTGAAACGCCCGGCATGATACGGGCAACACGCTGGATGAGCGTTGAACGGAAAGCAGGAAACGCCAGAAAATACCTCGCCCTGTACGAATTCGAGACCGACGACCTGGAGGAGTTCAATAATCAGCTAGGTAAAGTGGGTAGAAGCACCATGGAACGGGGCAGGTTCAGCGACCTGCCCGTCTTCGAGCCTCCGGAAATGCCACGGGTATACAAGCAGATTATGCCCGTCAGAGAAGCATAACCGCCTGAAAAGAGACAGCACAGCCAGGCTATAATTCCAGAAAGGTGGAAACGATGGAAAAATTACTAAAGGACAGGGTAGCTATAGTAACCGGAGCAGGTAACGGCATCGGCCGCGCCGAGGCAATCGGCCTCGCCGCGCAGGGAGCCGCAGTGGTGGTAAACGACCTCGGTGTGGATTTCGCCGGTAAGGGGACATCTAAAGAACCAGCTGACAAAGTGGTGGAGGAGATAATAAACGCCGGCGGGAGGGCGGTCGCCAGCTATAGCAGCGTCGCCGAAGAAGAAGGCGCGAAAAGCATCATCCGGACGGCTATGGACAACTACGGGCGTATCGACGTACTGATAAACAATGCCGGCTTCGTGCGTACCGACATGATATACGATATCTCCACGGAAGACTGGGATGCGGTGATAAAGACCCACCTTTACGGGACATTCTACTGCACCCGGGCCGCCGCCGCCATAATGAAAGAACAGGGCTACGGCAGGATTGTCAACACCTCTTCCCATATAGGGCTCGGTTTCAGGGGACAGGCTACTTATTCGACGGCTAAAGAGGCGATAATCGGTTTTACAAGAACGGTAGCCCGCGATGTGTTTACCTTCGGCGGTACCTGCAACGCCATCCGCCCGATAGCCGCCTGGAGAGGCAAGGCGGATTCTCCTGACCAGATTAGCGAGCTGGAGGTGAACAAGCCCGAGGATATCGCCGCGCTGGTGGTCTACCTTGCCAGCGAGAAGGCTGACCACATAAACGGCTGTATTTTCGAGGTCTGGCGTGGACACGTGGGTATATTCGCAGACCCTCCGCCGGTGGAACAGGTACTGTGGAAAGACGGCAGGTGGACGCCGGAAGAGCTGGCCGAAACCATGCCACAAACCCTGACAAAGGGAAGAACCCGTGAACTGATTTCCACCTTTCCTTTTTTCAAAGGGTAGACAGGGAAGGCTCCTCGTATCAATCCTCGGTATCCAGTCCCCACTCCCTGAACAGCCTCTGGTAGAACTCGGGACGCGGGAAATCGGGCATCATCTCGGCGCCGGAATACATGTATCCGGTCTTTCTTTCGTCGAACTCCCTGATTCC
>CAZCMK010000049.1:2471-8794 GCA_964499775.1 uncultured Dehalococcoidales bacterium
GTGTTGGAGTAAATAAGCACCACGTCAGGCTCGAAGTTAGCCGTTTTTAGCGGCGCGGAGACTATGCCGACATATCTATTTCTCTCCAGGCACGGGAAAGCCACAATCTTTTCCAGACGCGGGTCATCGGGCTTATCCACCATGCCGTAGGCAATCAAAGGAGCAAAACACCAGTTATCCTCTCTCAGCATGGCAACAGATACCCTCTGACGCCGTGACATGGTGAACGCCTGGCACTGGGCGAGATGAATCCCCCTGTCCTTCTTCGGCCTGATAACCCCTTCCGGCACATCTTTTTCACTTTCAAGCATCTTCACCGCCAGGGGAGACGTCCTGAGCAGCATAATATCCTCAATGTCTTCACCGTACCTGTTGTATTCCTTCAACGTCGTCATGTTTAATACCTCCTGTTTCATGGGATTTACCAGGTATAGACACTCTGGCAGGCAACCATCTTTAGCCTCCGCCGATAACCGGCAGGAAAAGGACAATGTCGTTGGCTTTAAGAATCCTGTCCGGCGAGGAGATTTCGCTGTTCACGGTGATGATAATCGCACCATCATCCAGACCGAGAGGAGGATACCGCTGATTGACATATTCGAGGGCATCCTTCAGGCTTGTCTTTTCCGACACAGGGATATCAACGCGGTGCGTCTCCGTGACGACGCGCTGCGTTCCTAGGAACTCTACCGAGGCTATCAATTCACAGGCCAGCCTTTTTCCGTAATCTATGCCGGTATTTACATTACACGTTATACTCACCGAGTAATTGCTCCGCCTGCTCGTCCATCAGCCCGAATTTCTCCACCGTCTCACGCTTCGGTATTGAGTCTGAGTTAAAACCTTTCTTTTCGTAGACAACATCGCAGAGCTGCTGGTAGGCTTCAATCCTTTTCTGAACGAGCAGCTTATGGCGTTCTTCGGGCGATGATGGATATTCGTTTTCACCAACACGTTCCTTCAGCCAGTTATCATAGTATTCGGCACGGAACTCGTATTCATTGAAATACGCCGGACCGAGCGCCCTGATTGGAATCTGGTCGCTTACCCGCGTTCCCTTTCCATGCTCGAGGTTAATCAGCTTTTGCAGGACGTACAGTCTTTCCGAGTCACTCAGTAGGTCATCTAGGTTCTTATTACTGCCTGTCGTCGCGTTCAGGAAGCTGACATAGTAGTCCAGGGTCGGCAAATTTTTCGAGGGTTCGGCTGTGTTGGCAGCTTCCGGGTTTCGCACGTCTATCCAGGGCAGCTTGCAGAGTCCGGTAGCGTTGAACCAGGTGCGGATAAGCGGGAACCACCTGCAGGCGTCCGCCTTCTGCTCAAGAGCCGGTATTTCATTATAGACCTGGTCGATGAACACCAGCCAGGCTTCATCATGCTGCGGTCCCTTGAGAGCAAATCCATAACCGCCCTGCTGGGCGAGTGATTCCTTGGTGATGTACATGGAGAACTCCATACCCTTCACCTCCATGGCAAACTTCTCCAGTTCCGCCATGACCTCGCTTTCAGAAGAACCGTTACGGGCAGCGTATCTCCCTGCAACCCACTTCTTGCTTCTGGCAACGCCCTGTCCCGCTACCTTGCCGAAGCCCACCCCGTTAACGATTTCATGCAGCAACCGGCTGGCAGATTCGGCATCACCGAAATTCAACTCATAGCCGACATCCTCAGCGGTAAGAAAACCACGCTGGAAGCACTCCATGAAAAAGCTAATCGTCACTCCGGTGGAGATGGTATCTATGCCGTATTCATCGCAGTACCAGTTATACTCCAGCACATAAAGCGGGTCGAAGATACCCTGGGAAGCTACCGCGGCTACGGTCTCATATTCAGGACCATCGACGCTGACTATTCTTCCCGCTCTTGGACCCCTCACCAGCTCGATATTCTCGGCACCTTTCGCGCAGGCAAGGGTGCATCCGTAGTAACAGCCGTCTGGCATTTTCTTGCTGAAGTAATTATCGTAAAAAACCCTGGCAAAGAGCTTCTCCGAGTCGGGACTCTGTCCGTACTGGTAATTATGAACCGGGAAAATATGAAATTTATCCATATATTCGGACAGGATAGTCGTTCCCCATGCTCCAAGGTTAAGCTGACCGGGGTCGACCTTTGAAATAACATCCCTGAGCAGCAAACCCGCCTGCCGGACGCCCTCTTTACTCACGGCGTTATTTGCGTTTGCTCTCGGCAGGCTGGAGCGGGCAACGATACCGCGGAGTCCTTTCACACGCATGACGGTACCGGTACCTCCCCTGCCGGCCTGTTTGGCTCGTATACGGTTCCGCCTCCTGTCATAGAAGAGACTGTTTATAATCCCGAATCTGGCATTAAGGGCGCCCTTCCCGGCAGTCACGGCGGCAAGGGTGTTACTGTACTCACCATCATTCAATTCTTTCAACAGCTCCTGCCCGAAGGATAACGCGCCTTCATCTATTTCCTTATCATAAACCGGCGCGGCGGCGAGGCTGATGGTCCGGGAATCGCCGTCAACCAGAATGAGTACATCTTTCTCCGACACTCCGGTAACAGCCACTGCGTCGAACCCCGCCAGTTTCAGCAGCGGTCCGAAATGACCGCCGATATTAGAATCGACAAACGTATCGGTAAGAGGTGAAATGGTACCAATGATGAATTTGCCGGTACCGGGGAAGCCGGTCTCATTACCCAGTGGTCCGCTTGCCATCACCAGGATATTTTCAGGGCTATCATAGCGGGTCTCCCCGGTGGTTTCATCCCAGATAAGTTTCAGGGCATAGCCACGCCCGCCGATATACTTGTCCTTGAATTCAGGAGACAGCTCCTGAATGGTTATCTCACCGGCATCGAGGTCGACTCTCAGTATCCGGTCCGTATATCCACCTTTGACCGCCACCGGTTCATATTTAATTTGTCGTAAAATATCCATATATACTCCAGTCCTGTGTATGATTCGTCGCTAATCCGGTAACGCCTGATAGCTGCCTAGCTATCAGGCTGTGGCGGCCAGGGGTTGATGAACTGCATGGAACTGAATTTCCACTTACCGTATTCTCTCACGTACTCACATTCCTGCCTGCCCTGCATCCAGCTAACAGGTTCGGAGAAGAAAAGGTATAAAATCCAGTAGCCCTTAGCCTTATCTCCTTCAACGGAAATGACGGGCTGTCCCATAATATGCCCGTCATTCAGTTTGATTCTCTGCGCCAGGAAGTTCCTGAACAGGTCTTCAATCTCTCTTTTGCCTCTGCGGACATCTCCCTGGACATTCAGGACAGCATCCTCGGTAAAGCAGGTAAGCATATCATCCCACTGAAGGTTGCACATCCAGTAAACGTAGTTTCTTTGCAATTTCTGTATATCTTCGATATCCTCCAGTACCTGGACGCGCTCCGTCAGAGCTTCAAGAGACCTCTTAACCGTTTTAAGTTCATCCTGAGTCATAGCTTTTTCCCGAATCCACGTCTTCGACTTTATTTGCTGATTACAGTAGGGCTCTTGCCCGGGGTTGCCAGTCGCTCCACCGCTTCTTCATTAAGCTCCACTCCTATGCCCGGTCCGTGGGTAGGATAAAGAAATCCATTCTCGTACCTGGGCACTTCCACCGCCAGGTCGCCCACGACGGGCTGGCTTACCGTGTCGTATATATCGTGAATATGGAGCGGTCCCAGGTTTTCATGCACGGTCTTCGACATCCACTCGTCGGCAACCAGCAGGTGTGTATAGGTTGCAGCCTCGATACCGGAGCCCATCATACAGCCGCAGAGCACGGTGAGGCCGGCCGCCTTGGCAACGGAAATCCATTTTTGCGACTTCAACAGACCGCCGGCTTTCGGCACCTTGAGGAAAAAGCCGTCGGCAGCGTTTTTCTGTATAATCTCCAGCAGATGTTTCAGTTCCTGGGCAGCCTCATCGGCAAACACGGGGACTCCAACCTTGGCACGCAATCGAGCCATCCCGTCAACATCCCACCAGGGTACGGGCTGTTCGACCATCGCCAGGTTATACTTCTCCATCCTCTTTAAAACCATCAGAGCCTGGTAATAGTGCCAGCTACCGTTAGCGTCGATGAATATCTTAACATCGTCGCCTACCGCATCCCTTAAAGCGCTTACGTTCTCTATGTCGTCATCGTCCGTACCGTACCCGACCTTCAATTTCAACGCGCGGAAACCCGCCGCCACCGCCTTCTTTCCTATCTCGACAATCACTTCCGTGGTATCGGCAGGCATCACAAGACCAAGAGGGATTTTCTCGGTGGTGAGTCCGCCGAGGAGCTGATAAACAGGGACTCCGAGCGCTTTGCCGGCGATATCGTGTAAAGCATAGTCGATTACCGCTTTCGCCTGGTTGTTATCTCTGGCAGCGAAGTCCATCCTGGCAACGACTTTTTCGATATTAAACGGGTCTTCACCCAGCAGGATATCATGAGCGAACACGCCGTTAATCATCGCCATAATAGAGTCCTGGGTCTCACCCCTGTACCATGCCGAAGTACCACCGGTATCGGCAATACCCGTGATTCCTTCGTCGGTATGCATCTTAACGATAACACCGGCCGAACCCTGCTCGAGACCTCCTCCCATAGGAAAGGGCTTCTTAAAGGTAGCCGTAACGGGAATACACTCTATCTTGCTTATACGCAATTAATCGCTCCTTTCTGGGCATCCTCCTGGTACGATAACCTGTGCCTATAGTACATCATAAGATGTAACATGGTAATTATAAGTCCGGCTGGCACACACAAGCACAATAAGTCTAATTAACACCTAGTATGATAGATAAGAACTCAGTTCAGTGTCAAGAAGGCGTGTATGGTTGTATGCTTATGTAAACCAAAGGAACAAGCAGTGCAGGTTATACGTTTTTCATTTATTCCGACGAATATGACTCATGACTTACATGAGCAATCCGGAACCGCCGCTGACACATATGCTGTCGCCGGTTACGTAAGACGACTCTTCCGATGCCAGGAACAAAGCCGCTCTGGCGATATCTTCCGTGGTGCCCATTCTCTTCAGGGGAACCATCTGTTCCGCCATACCGTTCTGATGGGCAACGACGTCTTTTACGCCAGGTCCGGAAAAAACGGCCGACATATCGGTGAGTATCATACCCGGGTGGATGGTGTTTACACAGACATTATAAGGAGCGAGGGCAGCCGCCGCGGAACGCGAGACCGACCACTGAGCGGCTTTTGAAGCGTGGTAGTGAAAATTGACGGCACCGTTCTCAAAGGCGGCTACGGATACGATATTGATAATTTTACCATAGTTATTAGCTTTCATATGAGGGGCGATTGCCTGGATGGTCAGGAATGTCCCCTTGCAGTTGATATTCATCACCCTGTCCCATTCTTCCTCGGTGGTGTCTTCGAGAGGTGTAGGACCGGTTCCTATTCCGGCGCAATTGACCAGTATATCTATTTTCTTGAATTTCTCTATCGACTGAGCTATCGCATCCTTTACCTGGCGGCTATTCGATACATCGCAGTGAATATAAATCGCCTGTCTTCCCTTTTTAACCACCTCATTCACCGTCGAGGACGCTTCCTTAGGGAGCATATCCATAATAACGGAATCGCAGCCTTCATCGGCGAATTTCAGGGCAATGGCTCCTCCCATTCCTCTGGCACCACCGGTTATGACAGCCACTCTGTTTTCTAATTGCATACTTTGCCTCCTTGTTTATTAATGAAAAACCCGATAACGACGGTTTCTGAATTTAACGGTGTTTCTAATAATGCCTACTTTCGTACAGGAGCCGCACGGAAATCACCTTCCGTTAACTGCATATCGAAGTGCAGGACGGGTCTTTTTATATCTCTCACTATCAGAGGACAGTGTTTCAGTCCTTTGGGAACATACACCATGAAGCTGCTGGTGATGATATACTGCTCGTCATCCATCCATATCTCGGCTTCCGCTCCGAGGTCTTCCGGCTTTTCAGGATTACTACCTATGAAGCCGATTATTTCCGGATAAGGATGAACGTGCGCTTCCATCCTGCCGGGGTCTTCCCCGGTATACATCCATGAGAAATTCACCATCAGGGCACCTTTCACAACACGGTCGCTCAACCCCAGTATATGGTGTAACTTCGGAGTCTCGAGTTTATCGAGGTCGGAAGGCGGTCTTTCTAAACCCGCCGGCGGTGAAGGAGGTTTCATTATGAAATACTTTTCATATTTTCTTGCAGTCATCGGTAACACTCCACTTTATCCGGGTTAGACTACGCATCTACGTTACCCGACACGATGAGGGTTTGCCCCACGATATCCACGGCAACATCGGAAGACAGGAAAGCCACCGAATTAGCCACATCCTGAGGTTCGGTAAGCCTGCCGA
>CAZCMK010000049.1:8894-13775 GCA_964499775.1 uncultured Dehalococcoidales bacterium
CATTTCCATGAACGGTTTAGGCGGGGTGCAGCCGCCGGCATTATTTATCAGTATATCTATCCTGCCAAACTCCTCATACCCCGTCCTGACCATCTCCTTCACTTCGGTACTGCTGGTAACATCGGCTTTAAGCGCTATCGCCCTGCGCCCCAGCGCTTCCACCTCGGAGACCGTCTGCCCGGCACCTTCAAGGTCTATATCATTCACAATGATATCACAGCCATCCCCCGCCAGGGTAAGGGCTATCGCTTTACCGAAGCCTATCTGACTGCCGGCACCCGTTACGAGCGCCACTTTATCTTTCAAACCCAGGTCCATTATGCTCTCCTTATTACCGTCATTTGTTCCTTACGTCCTTTTACACATCCTTTGCTGTAATATAGTTGGAGGATTCCGAAGCTCCGTTGGGGTCGAAGGTCTTCTTAATCTTTCTCAGCAGCATGTGGTAGTTGCACGCTTCCGGTCCGTACATATCGTGCAGCTCATCACTCCAGACGTGCTGGGGTACTCCGAAACGCCCTTCTATCGCCCGTTTATTCGCCGCCCTGTTTAGAAATCCCTGAATATTGTCCATCTGCTCTGCGTTTGTGGGAGCGTAGCGGATAAGTATCTCTCCATGTCCGGTATGACCGTGCTCAATCGACTGCACAAAGGGATATATGGCATCATCGAGTATCATGCCTTTATCAATCAGTTCCTGCTTGAGGTCGACCGTGTACATTATATACCTGGTCATCAGAGGAAATACGTCGGTGCCGCCGACCGTGCCGCCGCCCCAGCCTGTCGCCCGTGAAGTCTCTCTGATGGAGCCGACCGTCCTGATGAAACGCCACAGGAAACCGGCGCCGAGCTTCGGGTCTTCCACGTCTTTTAAGGATAGCGCGTCAGTCTGCTCCATTATCATCTCCAGGACACGCTTCTTATACTTAAAATCCCTCTGGGACGTAGCCGCTATGTTGACCATGAAGCCTGGACCCTGCACCTGGTCACTGAACTGCTTGAAGTATCTCAGATCTTCTTCGTTATCCGTTGCCACGTTCGACGCCATCATGGCGGCATTAAAGCCCATTAACTCGAACCCGATTTCACTCTCGCCGATTTTTCTCACCGCCTCAATCATGGCGTCTACCGTCTTGAAGGACAGGTAACGAATCATAAATCCGGGCGGTAATTCACTCGGTGAATAGTGCGGGCATACGCCCTCGATTGAGAACGTCGGCGGCCCGGGCCAGTGGTAGACCTTCTGAGCGGCAGCAGTGAACACACCGAGTCCTCCCAGAGGCACCGTGTTGCCACGTATTATCCCCCGCAGTGAAGGTCCTGGCCCATCACCGCAGAACCACTCATCGGAGGAACCCAGCGAGCCCATGCGGACTATCTCTCCGTCGCCGGTTACCCATTCCAGAGCGAGCTGGTTTCTCTCGCCATAGCTGCCGGTCTGGCTCAGGTGTCCCAGATTGACGTGGGCTGCCAGAGGCAGCGCGGAACAGTTCGAACCCGCTCCGGTAACGTTACAGTTCAGTCCTCTTTTCATCAGTTCCGCCTGCAACTGGGCATAAATGACGTAAGGCTCGACCACGGCATACATGTTTTTCTCGTTAATCTCAAGTATGCTGTTCATCCTTCTCAGGTCTATCTTTATACAGTCAGGACCGGCGGGGTCGCTGTAGAGCCATCCGGTGCTCGAAGCCTTGAACTGAACCTTGTACTTATTGCAGAGCTTGACTATCGCCTGTACTTCCCTGGTATTCTTGGGAAGCGTAATAGCTTCAAATCTAGGCAGATACTCGCCTTTGGGTCCCGCTGTAGCAGCCCTGATGGGAAAGGAATAAGATTCCGTCACCACCGGGTCATCGGATATGTATTCCGGACCCAGCACATCTTCAACAGCTTTATAAAAATCTCTATTTAATGCCATGATTCATAACTCCTTCCACTAGACCGCTTTATCCAGCAGCTCAACGACGTCATATAGTTTCAGACTGCTTCCGCTTTCCCTGATGGCGTCGTCGAATGTCTTTTCACACCACGGGCACGCCGTAACCATCGCTTCCGCTCCGGTGGACTCGGCTTCACTGATTCTTTCCCTGGCAGTCCACATCGCATAGTCCGGATTCGAATCGCACACGCCGCCGCCGGCGCCGCAGCACCAGGCGTATTCCTTTATCCTGTCCATCTCGGTTAGTTTCAGTCCGGGAATACTTTTCAGGACATCCCTCGGCGGTTCGTAAACGCCGTAGGTACCGCGCCGGAACTCCTTCGGAGGGTCGAATACGCGTATATGACCGGGGATTTCCCTGCCTTCCCAGTGGATGTATGGCTCACCGAGCCTGCCGAGGTAACACGGGTCGTGGTAGGTTACCCGCATATTCACCTTTTTCTTCGGCTTGAGCCTGCCCTCTGTTATCAGCCGGTCGAGGTACTCGGTGATGTGGAGTACCTCGATGTCTGGCTGCATACCATACTTATCATAAAGCACTTTGAAAGCCTGATAGCCTTCGGCGCAGCTTGTAACCAGAATCTCCGCCCCAGATTTCCTGAACGTCTCGAGGTTCTGTTCCGCCTGCTTCAGGAAATCGTCCTTGTATCCCATCTGGTAAGCCCGTCCGCCACAGCATACCTCTTCCGCACCGGCGATGCCTACATCGACGCCGGCTTTACTGAGCAGTGATACGGTGGCTTTCGCCACCTTCCACAGGTCTTTATCGTAGCTGGTGCGGCAGCCGACATGGTACAAAACCTTCACCTTTTCTTTTGTGACGTCTTTGATATCGAGTCCTTCCGCCCAGGCGCCGCGTTTTGCTTTCGCCCCCGGTACCATCGTGCCCTGCTTACGCAGGCTGTTTATGACCTTATCGAGTGCCGGCAGGGTCTGGCCGTCCTCGACGCACCTTATCCTGAACTCGTATAACGGCTCCATCACCTCCATATCCATGGCATATTTGCAGGAGACATCACAGGCGCCGCACATCTGGCAGTTATAGACGACCTCCAGAAGTTTGTCCGAGTAGTCAATCCTGTCTTCCAGCTTGGCTACGGCGAATACCATCCTTCCGCCGGCAGAATAGGTATGGAAGTCATATCTGGCTATACTCGGACAAACATTTACGTGCTCATAATTATCCACCTTCTCCAGGGGGATAAACTTACAGGCCGAGCATCTCCGGCACGTTTCCATCTCATTTCTCAAATCCTCAAGCGCCATTTATACGCCTCCTTATCTTACGTTACAGCTCTATTTCTCCCGACAAATACTAAAAACAGAGTTTCCCCGGATTCATGATATTATCCGGGTCGAGAATCGATTTCACTTTCTTCAGGGTATTCACGGTAGCCGTATCCCGGTTCATAATATCAAGGGTATTCTCGGCATACGGTCTGGAGAAGAAAGCGCCCCTTGCCATCAGCTCCCTGGTAGCCCTACCTGCCAGCTCTTTTACCCTGTCCGCTTCTCTCCGGTTTTCCGGGTCATAGAACAGGTTGAACTCACAGTGGACGTTGGAGCCCTGCACTATCGGCTGTATGTAGATGCCCAGGTCGGAGTTTGCGTATCCGGCCTCCTCTACCATTTCATACATTGCCCGTATCAATTCCGGCAGCTTATCATATATAGTCAGGAACAGAATATCCTGACAGGCACCTTTGTAGCGGAGTTTCCAGTAAGGCTCGCCGGATGGGTTCTGTACCGCTTTTAACAGGTCGTCAGCCGATATTTTGCCTATTGCCTGGACAGGTTCAACTCCCACCTTCTGGGCGATATCTATCGCATCCTCGACCTGACCTTTTACTCTTTCCTCCGGAAGGTACTCGTAACCGGCAAGGTTGTAGAATATTATCCAGGCAGGCAATCCCTCTCTGATATCATAATAATCATCAGGCCACTTCTTCGCCATTAGGGCAGCGAGTACGGTATTGTTAACGGCGAAGCATTCGTTGGCTAACCTCAGTCTCACCAGCCAGTGAAGCATGTCCATCACCTTATCAAGCTGCGAGGAGCCGACCAAAAAAGGCTCTTCAAGCTCCGGGAGAATTTCACACCTTGCCGACGCCCAGGTAACTATACCCATGGTCCCCTGAGAGCCCTGAATAATCCGGTACCATGAATTAGACGAGGGTCCCGCCGCCTCGACCTGCGCTCCTCCAGCCACCCATTGCTCTTCAAGGTTGCCAGGTCCGGCAGCGGCTCCGGTGCGGAACATACTCCCGTTGCCGAAATATATCTCCACGCAGTTCAAAGGGTCGGCTATATCCCAGTGGTATTTGGGCATTACCACCGGCTCCCTCTCCAGCATACTGGCGGCGACGGACTTGGTTTTCCGGGGCACCAGCGGCATGTTCAATCGGAGTCCTTCCTTTGTTACCGCCGGTATCAACTCGCCGAAGGTCACGCCGGGCTCGAACATCGCCACCCTGTTTTCACGGTCGACCCTGATGATTTTCTTCATACCGCTCATATCCACAATAACGGCTCCACCGGCACCGGGTACGGTATCACCCCGGAAATGGGGAGTGCCCGAGCTGACAGGCACAAGCGGGGTCAGGGTTTCCCTGGCGAGCTTTACTATCTTATCCACTTCATCGGCGTTTCTCGGCTTTACCACGCATTCCGGCCTTACGGCATTTACAAAGCTCATATCGCCGGCGTATGATTCCAGCACCTCGGGGTTAGCACTGACATTACCGGCACCGACTATCTTTTTCAGCTTAACTTCATCAACCATTGATACCTCCTTCCACTTTACGACAGGATATATTAGACTCTTTCAGACGGGATATTTTTCTTCTCATAATCGGGGAAGATATGAAGAATACAGATAATAATAGCCCGATAGCGTATGCGATATCAAGGAATAGTATAATCTTGTCCCTGGCATGTCAAGT
>CAZCMK010000050.1:0-1211 GCA_964499775.1 uncultured Dehalococcoidales bacterium
GAAAAAGGGGGAGTCCGCCTCAGGCGGACTCCCTTCTGTAATTTCAGGGCGATTTAGTATTAAAAGATTATTTCCTGGTCTTTGAGCTTGCTGATATCTTCCCAGGTATAACCGAGTTCGAGGAGTATTTCTTCGTTGTGCTGTCCCACTTCAGGAGCGGGTGTTCTGACTAAGGCAGGGTTTTGCTTGAATTCTACCGGCGTTGTAAGGATTTTTATCTCTCCTTCGTAACCAGGCAGGTCAACGAAGAAATTATTGACTAAAGCCTGGGGGTCAGTGACGACTTCCTCGGGGGACTGTATACGCGAAAAGATAAAATCGTAACCCTTTAAAATATTCTCCCACTCTTCTATGGTCTTGGTAGCAAAAACCTCATCGAAAATGCGCACCAATTCCACGCAGTTCTTCATCCGTGCTTCCATATCGACGAATCGCGGGTCATTCACCAGCTCCGGCTTCCCTATAACCTTACAGAAATTAGCCCAGTAACGGTCGGGCTGAAGCAGTCCAAGTGAAATCCAGCGGTCGTCTTTGGTGCGGTAAAAATTCCATAGTGGATTCATTGTCTCAGTGCGAGGAGCTTTAGTCATTGGATGACCGATAAGAGCAGCCTGTATATCCAGAGCCAGAGTCCATACGGCAGAATGATACAGGGAAATTTCTATCTCCTGCCCTTCACCTGTCTTTTCTCTGTGCCAAAGGGCTGCCAGGATACCGGAAACTGCGTGCGGTGCAATTGTCCTGTCCATCATACCACCGCGTTGCATAGGCGGGGTTTCTCCCGGTTCGCCCAGCATATACTGAAAGCCGGCGCGAGCCCATGCCGACACCCGGTCATAACCTCCCTCATCTTTAAGCGGGCCTACCGTTCCATAGCCGCAAATAAAGGCATAAATTATCCCGGGATTAATCTTACTGAGAGAAGCGTAGTCCATCTTTAGCTTCTCGAGTGAACTCACCTCATAGTTGGACATGAATATATCAGCTCCCTCAATCAGCTTGTATAAAATTTCTCTACCTGGCTCAGTTTTCAAATTTATTGCCAGGCTTTTCTTATTTCTGTTAAGTATCTGGAACGCAAATTGTAGTGGACCACTGCGAGCTTGTACCGAGGTACTTGTACCCCGGACTCTGCGTGTCCCCCTCCACATATCGCCTGTGAGGGGTTCTACTTTGAGTACCTCGGCTCCCCAGTCCGCCAGCCAGACAGT
>CAZCMK010000050.1:1311-13683 GCA_964499775.1 uncultured Dehalococcoidales bacterium
TTGGCTCCACCGCTCCCGGGGAAACGGTGAACGGGGTTATAGTAGTCTCCTATTACGGTATCATTGACGTTGCCATGGCGGTCTATCTGCCCGGCTCCGATGAATCCCAGGTTTATATAGCCTGCCTGCCCGAGGAAGCTGATGTAGCTCAGTCCGGCAAGTTTATCGGCATAAAACTGGGTCCCAACGGTGTCCGTCCCTCCGGGAAGCTCGAACCCTTCTACTCTCATTATCCCGTTTTCGATGACTATCGTGCAGTTGGGAGCGTGGGTACGTTTCGCCAGCAGGGCTGCGAACATCGGCAGCCCGACGCCCACGTACGCTGCTTCGTTATCTCTTATCAGTTTCGAAGCAGATACTACCATCTGGTCGTTTGCGGTATATTCAATCACTGAATCCTCCTGACTCATATCCCCTTCTCCTCAGTTCCGGAATATATGGGGTCACTGGGTATTTGCTTAATCCGGAGTCTTTTAAAGTAATCCTCCCCTTTTTCCTCTTTTCTGAGTTCCATGAATTCATCCCAGTTCTTGACGCCATAAACGTATTTTTCCATGAATCTGGCATAGCCGTCCTCCGAGCTGATTTCTCCAAGCCACCCCGGCCAGTCGCCGGAGTAGCATCCCGCCAGGTGCACCGGATGAGCTCCCCAGGGTGCTTCTACCACGGCGGCGACACGGTACCCGGGGATTATGGTGCGGTTCGGGTCGCGGCGGATAACGTCGGAATCGACGATTTCCTCGGTGGTTATGATTACGGTACGGCTGGCATTGATGCCTTCGGCATCGACTCCAAGAGTGCCCCATCTCTGCGCGTTTCCGTTTTCGTCACATCGCTGCGCGTGGAGTATTCCTACATCCGGGACGATTGCTTCGACTGCGCCGATTTTCCCACCGGTAAACGGGTCGTCTATAAGCTTGATACAGGGATTGTATTTCAGCATATCCGAGCCTACCATGCTGTGTACCGGAATAAATGATATACCCATCTGACCGGCGAGGAGTGCCTGGGCGATACCGAAGTGAGAATATTCCTGGAAAACAGGGTATTTGTCCATGCTTCTTGCTCTGCTCAGCCAGTATGACCTGTTGATGTCCTGTCCATAGTATCCGGTGAGAACTCTCTCCGTCCGACCTTCGGCGATTAACATGTTTGTAGAGAAGGTAAGGCAGGATACTAATGTAAGCCGGTCTATTTTTTGTCGTACTATCTCGTGTACCGCGGCGAAAGGCTCCCCGTGTTGCATGCCGCCTATAAAGAGTGTGTCTCCACTCTTGACATGACTGGAGATAGCCTCTTGCATTGTCATGACTTTACTCATGAAACCAATACTCCTTTCTCTCCACGCAGCTCTCATGTCCAGATCTCTGGTTATTGACTATAATATTGCTCCCTGGTCTTTCAGCAGGGCGATATCTTCCCAGCTATAGCCCAGGTCCAGGAGCGTCAGCTCGGTATCCTGACCCACCTCAGGCGCGGAAGCCCTTATTTCAGCCGGATTCTGGCGGAACTTGACCGGCGTGGTTACCATCTTAAAGTTTCCAAGAGGGTGGGGAATGTCCACATAGATGTTATTGGCAAGAGCCTGCGGGTCGGTGGTTACTTCCGTGGGACTCTGGACTTTCGCATATATTAAATCGTTTTCTCTGAAACGCGGCTCCCACTCGTCCGAGTTTCTGGTGGCAAGGACCTCGTCAATAATGCGTATCAGTTCTTCGCAGTTATCCTCTCTTGCCTCCAGGGAATTGAAGCGGGGGTCGTTCTCCAGGTCCGGTCTCTCAATAGCGCGGCAGAAGCTGGGCCAGACCGGGTCGGACTGAAGCATGGACATCTGGAACCAGCGGTTGTCTCCGCAACGGTATACATTATAAAGGGGGTTCTTGGCTTTTTTACGGTCATCTTTAATCGACGTTATTCCCACCAGAGCCGCCTCTATATCCAGAGCGATAGTCCAGATTCCGGCGTGAAACAGAGAGACCTCCAGTTCCTGTCCTTTACCCGTCTTTTCCTTGTGCAGCAGGGCGGCAAGGATGCCGCTGAGAACCTGCGGTGCCGCCACTCCTCTGTCTATCATACCTCCCCGCAGCCTGGGCGGAGCGCTGCCCGGTTCTCCTATCATATACTGCATCCCGGTACGAGCCCAGCCGGCGGCGTGGTCGAAGCCGCGTTGCTTACTGTCCGGTCCGACCGACCCGTAGCCGCTGATTGTGGCGTAGACAAGCCCGGGATTGATTTTACTCAGTGTTTCATAGTCCGTCTTCAGGTTCTTGAGGGAGTCCAGTTCATAGTTGGACATAAAAACGTCGGCTGTCTCGACCAGCTTGTAAAGGATTTCTCTACCCCGCTCGGTCTTCAGGTTTATTGCCATACTCTTTTTATTCCGGTTGAACAGATGGAATGTCCAGTTTACGCTGGTGCCACTCAATTCTATCTCCGTTGGCATACCATGGGCACCCTTCAGACCCCGGAACATGTCACCGGTCAGGGGTTCTATCTTCAGTACATCGGCTCCCCAGTCCGCCATCCAGACAGTGGCAACCGGGATAGCCTCCATGTGTTCCATGGCAATAACCTTCAAGCCTTCAAGCACACCTGCCATATAAAAACTCCTTCTACTTTGATAATTTTAAGTCCGTTTGACAGTATATACCATCGGTATCCGCAGGACAACCTGTTGTCCGGACATAATTTACCAGGCAAAGCAACAATGGATTCCGGAGCAAGTCCGGAATGACGTACATTATGGAGACAGCATGGGGTATAGTCCTAGAAAAATGTCACCGTTACCGTTTCGCCCTTTTCAACCGAGCCACCCGCTTCTATTTCTATATAACCGTCCGCCCGGGAGATGCTGGTTATAGCTCCGGACTCAGTGAATACCGGAATCGCTTCATCACCCTCTACTTTCACGGTCATGAACTGCATCCTGTCTTTGGCTCCGGAGGTAGTTCTGGCAATTTTGGCTTTAGCCGTCTGAATCCTCTTCCGGGGCAGTCGAGCCATTTTCCTTAATGCCGGTACCAGGAAGAGATACGAATTAACAAGGCAGGAAGTGGGATACCCGGGCATCCCGAAGACCGGCTTTCCTTCCACAAGGGCGAACATGGTCGGCTTGCCCGGCTTAATCTCAACCCCGTGAAACAGGATGTCTCCCCGTTCCTCGACAACATCGGCAATCAGGTCTTTTTCACCCACCGAGGAGCCGCCGGAGATAACGACGAAATCGCACTTATTCAGCGCTTCGGTTATCTTGGCGAGAATATCTTCAGGGTTGTCACTGATAATACCGAGTCTGACAGGGATGCCGCCGTTTTCCTCCACTACCGATAGCATGGTGTAGGTGTTGATATCATAAAGCTGTCCCTGCTTCAACTCTTTACCCAGCTCCACCACCTCTTCGCCCGATGGCATGATGGCAACTCTGGGTTTTTCATAGACCTTTACATTTTGAATACCCTGGGAAGCGAGAACGCCTATCTTCCCGGCATCAAGGTAAGTACCGTAACTGAGGACCGTTTCTCCAGCTCTGATATCCTCGCCTTTTTTACTTACATTGGAGAAAGATTGCGCTTCTTTATATATCTCTATCCTGCCGTTACGGGAAGCGGTATCTTCCACCATCACCACGGCATCGGCGCCTTCCGGCATTATCGCTCCAGTGGCAATCCGGATGCACTGCCCGGGACCTACCGCCGTGCCGGGTGAATCACCGGCGTGGAGTTCGCCGACCATCTCCAGTACGCAGGGGGTCTCCTTGCTGGCGCCCGACGTGTCTGTAGCTATCACGGCGTACCCGTCCATTGCGGCGCGGTCGAAGGGAGGAGTATTTTGACTGGCGACGATATCCTCAGCCAGTACTCTCCCGACAGCCCTGTCTATGCCTGTTACCTCGGTTCGAGTAATAGGTTCGATATGCTCGTCAACTACCTTCACTGCCTGTTTAAAAGGAAGAAGCGCTCCGAAAGGTTTCATCTGGTTGCCTCCCTGACCATGTGCCCGATTTCGGGCAGTATGATTTTTTCTATTGCCAGCCTGGCGGCGCCAAGCGAGCCGGGTATACAGATTATAATTTTTCCCCCGGCAACACCGGCGATAGCACGGCTCATGATGCTGGCGGTACCTATCTCCTGATAAGAAAGCGAACGGAAAAGCTCCCCGAAGCCTTCCAGCTTCTTTTCCAGCATCGTGGTAATGGTTTCCACGGTTACATCGCGGTGGCTTACTCCGGTGCCGCCGCTGGTTATTATAACCTGAAGCTCTCCCTGAGCGAGCAGCTCTTTTATCTTCCGCTTGATGGCTTCCGAATCGTTTTTCAATATCGCGTAATCGGTTACCTGGTGTCCGCTTTCGCCGAGCTTTTCCCTGAGCAGCTTGCCCGACTCATCGGTCTCTTCCGTCCGGCTGTCGGAGATGACCAGGACGGCGCAGGTTACGGTGCGGGGCGACTTTTCCTTGTGTTCTTTATAGCTCATTATATTCCCGTCTTTCTTATATTCTGCTAGTGATATTATAGGTTTTGGCGGGGCTGGAGTGCAATATTTGGCGAACTGCACTCTCACTTAAGCATCACAGATGCCTACCAGAAACTCGCCTTTGTTTTGTATATAAACATTCTCTATATCGTCGAGGTCTGTATCCAGAAAAGGGTTGGCTTCAACCCCGGCATCGGCATCGAATTGCTCGAGACCTGCGTAGTGCAGAGCTTTTACAGCTTCATTGTCTTCCGGTTGATACCGGCGTATGAGCAGCATATCACCGCACCTCTTATCGTGTTGCTACCGGCTTTACAGCTCCAGGTACCACACCAGGCGGACTTCGTGTCTGACTTCGGGATAAGCGGTATAAGCGAACTTATCTATGTTTCCCAGCTCAGCGCCCTGGCTGGCGTAAAAACGGCAGGCGGGGACGTTGGTATTCTGAGTCTCGATTTTCAGGTATGTGCATCCCTGCCGCTTTGCTGAGTCGGCCGCGTGTTTTAGAAGCGCCGTACCGTTTCCATGCCGTCTCTTCTCAGGGAGCAGGCGGATATCGAATAGCTGGGCAAAGGTGGTATCGATGTCGCCGACGTAAGCGCCGGGAGCGGCGATAGCTCCGCCGATGTGCTGCTCCTGCTCGAAAGCCATGAAAATACCCCAGTTAGACATGTCGAACCGTTTCAACCAGCGGATGGGACCTTCTCCCTTGGCGGCGTCATAGTCCTTGACATACGGGTGTTCGACTTTCTCCTCTCGCAGCCTGATGCCGCCCAGTCCGCCGTCCTCCGGCTCCAGAGCGAAGATTGATTCTACCAAAAACGAGATGGGCACCTCAGAATAACGGGCTAAAGCATCGGTACCCATCCGACGAATTTCTACTGTCATTTACCTCTCACCGGGTTAAAAATGAGGCTTGCAGAGGATTTCCTTGACCTTGAGATCGAAGAAGTCCATCGAGTTTACCGGACTGAGCACCACTGCCGTATCGGCTCCCCTTCCCGTGCCCGCAATGACCACGATATCCTCACCGGTGTTTACCAGGCCGGCATCGGCAGCCATCAAAGCGATTTCACAAACAACCTTCGTTCCCTGCCCGAAGATACGCAGCGTACTGGCTATAACGTCGCCCAGCAGGTACATGTTGTACTTCTTACGCATTGCGCCGTCTATGCCGGTGAAGGCGTGCGCCGTGGTAAGAATTATACCGCCTTTGCTTTCTATTTTCTTCCTGTTTTCATCGGTCAGTTCCTGGGAATTGGGTTCTCTGAAACCGGTTAGGTGAGTGACCAGTACTACCTTCATGCCGTCGAAGACATCCACAGCCTTTGCCGCCGTATCGCCGACCGTGGTCGCCATTAAAATGGTCTTTATTCCAAGCTCATCCGCCCGCTGCCTGGCGATGCGGAGCACTTCATCGGTATTTTCCCTACCCGGATTTTCAAAGTAGACCGTCTTCAGTTCCATGGCTAATAATATTCCTCCTGTGTATTTTTCATTTTCAGGGATTGTCTATTAGATTACCGCTAAACGGGAGTGAGGGTCAAACGAGGTTCAGGCGAATTCTATCTGGTATTGTCATTGCGAGTCTGCCTGAGGCCGACGAAGCAATCTCTATAATTTGTATATAGTTACTCAGAATTTATCCTGCTTTATCTCCCATCGCCTCGGTCCAGACCTCCAGGAACTGGGTGATTATCCTGGCGGTGGCTCCCCAGATTATCCTGTTATCATAGTAGTAAAAGGGTCCCTCACTGATACCGTTATTCACGGGGTCATCTTCCTGGCGAAAGCAGTCTTTATCAAGAAGCGCCGAAATCGGTGCCTCGATTATTACATCTACCTCAACCGGGTCGAGTTTCAACCGGAGCGGCCAGGGTATGGTGGCGACGAAGGGGGTAATAAGGTAATGTGTTGTCATGGTGGGCGTGTCATCGAGTTCACCCAGCACTTCAATCATCTCACCAGCCAGTCCTATTTCCTCGAAGCATTCTCTCAGGGCGGTATCGAGCAGAGTTGAGTCATATTCCTCACGCACTCCGCCGGGAAAGGATATCTGGCCCTTGTGGTCCCTTAACGTTTCCGTTCTCTTGGTGAAGAGCAGGTGGTACTCGTCCTGTTTACGGAAGATGGGCACTAAAACTGCCGATATCACACGGTCGGTATCGATAACATTGTGCCTGTGCCTGCTGGAAAGAGCTTGCTTTAGCCTTTGTCTTATCATTGGTTCCTATAGTAGCACTACCGGGAAGCGGGGGTCTATGTCCTTGTGGAAGTCCATGAACTCCTTCCGGAGTTCTATGATTTCCGGGATATGTTTTTCCGTAGCTGGGGTTATTTCCATCAGGTTGTCCTATTTTCTTTTATATACTCCGCTCTTACCGCCTTTTTTACTCTCTAGGCGGACATCGGTGATGGTCATTCCCCGGTCAATGGACTTAGCCATGTCATAGATAGTCAGGGCGGCGACCGAGGCTGCGGTCATGGCTTCCATCTCGACTCCGGTCTTGCCGCTGCTTCTGGCGGTGGCGGTGATGTCAATACAGTCTTTTCCCGAAAGGTCGAAGTCGATTGTTATTTCATCTATGAGTATCGGGTGGCAGAGAGGTATAAGGTCGGGTGTCTTTTTTGCCGCCATTATGCCGGCCGTTCTGGCTACGGCGAGGACGTCTCCCTTTTTAAGCCCGGCGGTTTTAATCTGTTCCAAGGTATCCGGTTTCATTACTACCCTGCCGGTTGCTACGGCTTCGCGGCGGGTGATATCCTTCCCGCCAACGTCAACCATCCTGGCTTCGCCTTCCGTATTCAGGTGGGTTAGCTCTTCACTCATTTCTCTCACTCCCTGTTTATATAACCCCATCCCTCCGCCTGCTAAAGTCCGCCACAGGCGGACGGCGGACAGGCCTGTATCCCCCTTCCCCTTACCAAGGGGAAGGGGGAGAATTCTTCTGAAGAGGGGCGAAGCCCCTCTTAAACACCCCGATTATATATAGGGTTTTGCTCCTTCATAAACATTAAGGTTACATATTGGATTTTGCCCCTCTTAAACACTTCCACTACTCAGTGGCTCTGTTCTCTTAGACAACTCGTTATGAATTAACCGCCTATCTGGCACATAGGGCGCTTGTCCGTACCAGGAGCGATTCTTCCATCCAGGTTATGCTGCTCTCTTTTCAGGTTCACTGCCTGCTGAATGAGGTCTTTAATTTCTTCCGTGGTAGCCCCGTTCCTGAGAGGTTCCTTAATATTTATCTCGTCTTCAGCCAGCAGGCAGGGTCTCAGTGAACCGTCCGAAGTAATGCGAAGGCGGTTGCAGGTATGACAGAAGTGTTCGGTCATCGGGGTGATTAAACCTATCGTTCCCTTAGCTCCGGAGAAGCGATAATACCTGGCGGGGCCGTTGCCTTCGGGACCCGTATACGGCTCCAGTTTACCGAGTACTTGAATACGCTCCATGATTTCCTGTGCGGGTACCATGCCGGAGACTTTTTCGCTGGCGGCACCGATAGGCATATATTCGATATACCTTACGTGCCATCCTTCATCCAGACTCTTCCTGGCAAAGTCAACAACCTCGTCGTCGTTTATATCTCTCAGCACCACCATATTTATCTTAACCGGCTCCAGTCCCGCTTGGTGGGCGGCTTCTATTCCTGAGAGCACGTCTTTCAGCTTATCGTGCCTGGTTATCTGCTTGAACCTTTCCTCTTTCAGTGTGTCCAGACTGATATTTACCCGTTTCAGTCCTGCTTTTTTCAGTTCGGCGGCGTACCTCTTTAGCAGTATGCCGTTGCTGGTGAGCGATATATCATCGATACCGTCTATCCGGGCAATCAACTCAACCAGGTTGCAGAAATCGGGTCTCATCAGTGGTTCGCCGCCGGTAAGGCGTACTTTATTAATTCCCATTTCGGCCGCTACCCGGACAACCTTTTCAATCTCTTCATAAGATAGTATATCTTCGTGCCGGAGCCGGGGCATGTCTGCCACCGAACAATAAACGCAGTTCAGATTACAATGGTCGGTAACCGATATCCGCAGGTAGTTAATCTGGCGGTGCCAGGAATCGAAAAGACCTGCCGGTTTGACTGCGGTTATTTTACTATCTTGTGGTTGCGGATTTTCTTCCATCTCACTTCCTATTCGAAAACGTTTACATTCGACGCATCGAATGTTATAAATGCCTTCTCATTCTCCTGGAGTTCCGCCTGTTTCAGCGAACGCCGGAGCATAAGACAGATAAAGGAAGGGGGTACATCGACGGTAACGTAAGCAACGGAACCGCGGTCGACTATACGGGTGATAGTACCCTGAAAGCTGTTAAGACTGCCCGAGTCCGGCTGTTCCCTGGAAATCAGTATATCTTCAGGGCGAATCGAGGCATGTATTTTACCCTGTAGAGTGGTGCTGACAGCCAGCTTTGTCCCGTCTATTGATAAAACAACCTGTCCGTCCGTTCCGGGAGATACTTCTCCTTCAAAAACGTTGCGGGTCATGAGGAACCGTGCTACCACCTCCGACTGCGGCTTGCGGAATATCTCCTCCGGAGTGCCGACCTGGAGTATTTCGCCATCCATAATAACCGCTATGCGGTCGCCCAGGGCTATCGCTTCTTCAAAACTGTGGGTAACATGAATCGTTGTCAGCCCAAGTCGTTTGTGGAGGTCTTTCAATTCTCTCTCGTAGTCTTCTTTTGTCTCTGAATCAACGGCGCTGAGGGGTTCATCCAGAATAAGCAGGTCAGGCTTGATGGCGATTGCCCTGGCAAGAGCGATTTTCTGACTTTCTCCGCCGCTCAGAGTCCAGGACCTTTTATCCAGAAGGCTCGAAAGACCAAGGAGTTCAATTGCCTTGTCAACCGATTTTTCAATATCCTTCCGCTTCATGTTTCTCCACATCAGACCGAAGGATATATTGTCACGTACCGTCAGATGGCGGTAAAGAGCGTAGTCCTGGTAAGCAAAGCCTATTCTCCTGTGCTCCAGATTGAGGTCGGTTACGTCTTTGCCGTTTATCCATACCTCACCGCTGGTTACGGCGTTAAGACCGGCAATGGATTCAAGGAGAACCGTCTTGCCCGAGCCGGTCGGTCCCAGCAGGACGAAATACTCGCCGTCTCTGACATCGAGGTTGACGTCTTTGAGGTAAAATTTACCCATCTGAACGTTTAGAGCTTTAATTTCCAGCATAACTGTCTCTTCTTACAGACCTGGTGAATCGTTATCTTTTAATAATATGAACTCCAGTGGCTTTGAAGCTGGCATAGACCTCTTTGCCTTTTTCAAGACCCATTTCTCCGGCCGACCTGTTTGTTACCAGCACAACCAGAGGAAAACCACAGTCTATGAATACACGGGTGAGAGCGCCGTAGGAGACCGTCCTCCTTATTCTACCAGCAAAAGAGTTTCTAGCGCTAGTAGAGATTTTTAAGGTGGCTATTGTAATGTCTTCCGGTCGGAGACAAACACTGACCTTCTCTCCAACCGGGTAATCGGTAATCGCCTCGATAATATTATTGCCGGCTTTTATAGTAACCAGTTCATCCTGACCGGATACAATTTCTCCGTCGATTATATTCTCGACCCCCACGAAGAGGGCAACCTCTCTGCTGCCAGGGGAGTTAAATACCTCCGGCCAGTTACCTGTCTGCAATATTTCGCCATCAAGTATTACAGCCACCCGGTCGGCCATCCGCTGTCCCTGGGACATATCATGGGTTGCCATTATCGTGGTGGTGTTATAGCGTTGAATCATTTCCATTATCAGTTCTTCCGTCCTGGACGCCGAAACGGGGTCGAGATTGGCGGTTGGTTCATCGAGCAGTAATATTTCTGGTTCGCTGATTATTGCCCTGGCAATGGCAACTCTCTGCACCTCGCCTCCTGAAAGCGTCCGGGCATTCCTTTTCCGGTATTCCGAAAGCCCGATGGTTTCCAGGATTTCGGAAGTTTTTTCTTTGATTTCAGATTTTTCTGCTCCCCGCCATTTCAGGCCCGCAGCGATATTTTCATAGACGCTCATATTGAATACTACCGGTTTCTGAAGCACGAAAGCCATCGAACGCCGCAGTTCCAGTCTTGTTCCCGACGATTCGGCGGTATCGGTGCCGTTGATATATATCTTGCCTGAAGCGGGAAGGTCGAGAGTATTCAGGAGCCGGAGGAGGGTGGTCTTACCGGCGCCGGTGGGCCCGATAATGGCGAAAATATCCCCTTTATCAACCTTCAGATTGATATTTTTCAGGATATCCGTCCTGTTAATTGTCTGATATAGATTAACTGTTTCCAGTACCGGCATTGTTTACCTCTGCTGTATCCTGTTCATGACGATGTTAACGACGAGGGCTATGAAAAGTAAAATGATTCCGAGGGCAAGGGCGAATTCAAGGTCTCCCTTGGAGGTCTCAAGTGAAATAGCGGTGGTGATAACCCGGGTAAAATTCCTGATATTACCGCCTATCATAAGTGAGATACCCACCTCTGAAATTGCTCTGCCGAATCCCATAATAACCGCCGCCATGACGGCGAATCTGGCTTCCCTGAGAACGAGAAGTGTAATCTGAAAACCGCTGGCGCCCAGGGACCTGGCTGTATCCAGAAGGGTCTTATCCACGCCGCTAAGGGCTGAAATGGTCAAGCCGAGCAGAATCGGGGAAATCAGTATCACCTGTCCTATGACAATGGCAGTCGGTGTGAACATTAAGCCGAGTTCACCCAGCGGTCCCGACCTAGAAATAAATACGAAGACGAAGAGACCGATAACGACGGTAGGAACGCTGTAGAACGTCTGAATCAGGTTGATGAGGAATCTTTTACCGGTGAACTGTTTGAAGGTAATAAAGCTGGCGATGGGGATGCAAATTAAAGAGCCGATGACAGCCGAGGTAAGAGAAATCCTCAGTGACCTCCCGGCTATCTGCATTACTTCCGGGTCGAAAGTCACGATTAGCTCAATGGCTTTGACCAGCCCCTGCCATAATTCGGTCAACTAAACCAGACTCCTTTGCTACTTATTATTTCCCCCTCCCCCGAGAGTAGTCAAGGGGGATGGGGGATAAGGAGGATATAATCGGTTGAGATTATTGTGAGTATTCGGGGACAAGTGTGGTGTAATCCTCAACCGGAGGGCAACCGGACATATCGCAGCCGGCAATGGGGAAGAAGAGAGACCTTCCGTATTCCACCATTCCATAAGTAGCGATTATTTCCTGAACCTCGGGTGAAATCAGCCAGTTGATGAACTGGTTGGCGATATCTATTTTAGCCTTTGGATGCGTTTCCGGATTGATGGCTATGGCCGCGTATACATTCAGGAATATCGGGTCTTCCTCAACAAGTGAAACGATATCCAGATCGGCTTTAAGATTATATGCCAGGAAAGTAGAGATATCGGCCATGGTATATGATTCCAGCTCATTTGCCATCAACAGGGTAGGTCCCATTCCTTTACCGGCTTCCACGTACCAGTCGCCGGAGTTCCTGACCTCCTCGTAATCAAGCCCGGCTTCTTTCCAGATGAGTTTCTCTTTGGCATGAGTACCCGAGTCGTCACCCCTGGAGACGAATTTAATGGTACCCTTCATGCCTTCTTCGTATAGTTTCTGGTAAGCTTCTGCAGCCGATAAGCCGGTGATTCCTGCCGGGTCGCTCTTGGGACCGGCAATCAGGAAGAAGTTATAGGCAAAGTTCCTGCGGTTAATGCCGTATCCGTCGGCAATGAATACGTCTTCCCTTGCCCTGTCGTGTACAATAATGGCGTCGACATCGCCTCTCCTGCCGTACTCGAGTGCTATTCCGGTGCCGGCGTATACGATGTCCATTTCCACGTTAGCCAGCTCCTCGAAAATCGGCTCAAGGTGGTACCAGAGTCCGGTATCGTAAAGGCTGGTGGTGGTAGCTAT
>CAZCMK010000051.1:0-6631 GCA_964499775.1 uncultured Dehalococcoidales bacterium
CAGTATAGCCAGCGATACGATGATGAATATCGCGTTAACCATACCTCTCACCTCCAGTTTTGGTTTCCGTAAAGAAAATCAGTTTTATTTTTAAGACCCTATCCCCCTGTATCCCCCTTCCCCTTTGTAAGGGGAAGGGGGAGGGATTTTTCTTAAGAGGGGCTTCGCCCCTCTTCAACTCTCTTTTATCCTAGTTTATTGTTTGTATTACAGCCCTTATATGAGGGTGGATTGTCGGTCAATCTTTCGTTTATAGAAAAAGCCTACATATTTTCTCATAATACTCGTGTCATTCTTCAGCAAATCGAACTCCTTGCTTAGCTTTAAAATTAAACTGTCTATTTCGGAATCAAATTTTTGTAATGACTCCAATGTTGTCTTATTATAATGAATAATCCCCATACAATAATTGTGTATTTCATTCAATCTTTCTTCATTGCTTATTATTACTATTGTGAATCTGTGGGCATAATCCAAATGATGAAACTCAACAATTTTAGCGCCATCTTCGCTTTTAATTCTCTTTCTCTGGTTTTTATCAATACATTCAGAGAATTTATTGAATTTGAAAAATTCTTGCCTATAGGAAGAGAGCTGTTGTCTATAAGTAGTCAATTTTCTAGAAAGCGTTGTCTTAAAATACCGTTGTTCCGTTAATATATCGTCTATTCTATTAAAAGCAAAATCAAACTTCTCGTCTGATAAGTATCCGTAAGTCGTCGTTAGCGTTTCGGTGGACATAAATTTTTCTCGACTCTTTATAATTTTACGACCATCCTTCATCACACTCGCGAAGCCCAAAATCATAGCAGTAAGGTCAGTGTAGAATTCATTATTTTTCTCCTTATGCCATAAGGAATGTAAAACAATATGAGCGATTTCATGTGCTATGACAGTCATAAATGTTTCGGGGTATCTTTGGAAATTCTGACTTATTTTTACACTTATAGGGAAACCCTGCAATTCTGATGAACCATAGAGCGGGAGATAACTCGGTATTGATACTTGAGCAGTAATGTTTCCTATTCCTCGCCCAGAATCATCTGTTTTGGTTAAGGAACTACTCTCAAATTTATCACTAAATGATATATTTACACTAATAGGTAAACCAAGATAATTAGCAATTCCCTCAACGGCTTTTTTTGCATTTCCGGTTTTCAATGGCCTAAGTACTATCTCTCGATCAATATCTTCTTTAACTCCTAACAGTCCAACCAATTCATGAATCGCGTTACTTATATATGAATTATCAACCTCTCTCATTGATTTCACCTAAAACGTGATAATGTTATCTCTTTCGTTTCCAGACGGTACCCTGCGGTGTGTCCTCAAGGACTATACCTGCTTCATCCAGCCTGTCCCTTATCATATCCGCCTGCTGCCACTGCTTGTCTTTTCTGAGTGCCTGCCTGAGTTCTATCAGGTCCTGAACCAGTGTTTCTGCGTTGCCCGTGTCGCTGTGGGTGGGGGTTCTGCCTGTTTCCTTGTATACTCCTGTGTATACCGCGGCGATTCTTTCGACATCGAGCGGTGTTTCCTCGGCTGCCTTCATGGTCAAGCCGAGGATACCCGCCAGCTCTTTCAGTTCCTGCTGCGCCTGAGTCACGTCATAACCTTCATCGCTCAGCCTGTTGATATCCCTGGCTAAATCGAAAAGAGTAGCCAGCGCCTGCGGTATGCCGAAATCGTCGTCCATCACCCTGATAAACCGCTCCCGGTACGCTCCGGTGTCTATCTGCGCCTGTCCCTTTTCACCCTTCGCCTGGGTCTGGACTGCCTGTCTCAGCCGGTCTGCCCCTCTCTCGGCAACCTTGAGGGATTCCTCAGAGTAGGTAAGCGGGCTTCTATAATAAGAGCCCAGGGTATAAACACGGATGGCGTCGGCGCTGTATTTCTTCAAGGCTTCCCTTATCGTTATCATATTGCTCAACGACCGGCTTCCCTTCTCATCACCCGCTAGCAAAAGCCCGTTGTGGAGCCAGTATTTTACGAACGGCTTCTTACCGGTAAAGCTTTCCGACTGGGCTATCTCGTTCTCGTGGTGAGGGAAGACCACGTCCTGCCCGCCGCCGTGAATGTCTAACGTATCTCCGAGGTATTTAAGAGACATGGCGCTGCACTCGATATGCCAGCCGGGCCTGCCCTTTCCCCAGGGACTGTCCCATGAAGGCTCGCCGGGCTTCGATTCTTTCCAGAGGAGAAAGTCCATCGGGTGTTCCTTTTCTTCTCCTGGCTCGACACGCGCCCCCGCCATCATTTCTTCAAGGTTACGATGTGATAGCTTGCCGTAGTCCGGCACGTTTCTCACCCTGAAGTAGACGTTGCCGCCGACGGCGTAAGCGAAACCCTTTTCGATTAGGCTCTTAATCATCTCCTGCATCTTGTCGATTTCACCCATAGCCCGCGGATAAACGTGTGCCGGGAGCACGTTCAGCGCCGCCATATCCTCGTCATAACGCTCAACATACTTTTGTGTCAGTTCCGGTACGGATACGCCGAGCTCACTGGCGTGGGCGATAATGTTATCTTCGATATCGGTAATATTCTGGATATGCCTTACTTTATAGCCGCGGAACTCAAGGTAGCGCCGGACGACGTCGAAGAATATATAGCTCAGGGCGTGGCCTATATGTGCGTCGGCATAAGGATTGATGCCGCAGACATACATCTTCACCTCGTCGCCCTGCGGTACGAACTCCTCCTTTTTACCGGAAAGACTGTTAAAGACCTGCATCAATCATCTCCCTCTATCAAAACAACGGCAAGAGCGGCTATCCCTTCCCCACTGCCGATATATCCCAGTCCGTTTGAAGTGCTTGCCTTAACACTTATGCAGTCATTGCCTATGTCCAGCGTCTTACTGAGCTTCTCTCTCATCGAGTTTATATAGTCCTTCAGCGCCGGTTTTTCGGCAATGATGGTAGCATCGATATTACCTGTCCGCCAGCTTTCATCCGCGAGCTTGTTTTTTACCTTCTTTAGCAGCTCCAGGCTGGAAACGTCTTTATACTCCGGCTCACCTGGCGGGAAGTGCCTGCCGATGTCTCCCAGAGCGGCAGCCCCGAGCAAAGCGTCTATAATAGCGTGAGTCAGCACGTCGGCGTCGCTCCAGCCGTCCAGTCCTTTATCGAACGGTATCTCCACGCCGCCCAGTACCAGCCTCCGTCCCGCTGCCAGGGGATGTATATCATAACCGATACCGATTCGTGTATTTTTCATGCTTTTTTCTGTAAAAGATATTCCGCCAGAGCCAGGTCATCCGGTTTAGTTATTTTTATATTATCATAAGAGCCGGTGTAGAGCTTAACCCTGTTGCCCGAGTATTCCACCGCTCTGGCGTCATCGGTCACTTCGTACTTGAGCTGGCGGTACGCCTCCGTTATTAAATCATATCTGAATACCTGCGGGGTCTGTACCGACCACAGACTGTGCCTCGGCGGCGTCCCCTGTACAATCATGTCGTCCCCCGCCACCTTTATGGTGTCCGTGACCGGAACGGCGGCTACAGCCGCACCTGTTTCTGCGGCCGCCTCCAGCCCATCTTCGATTAAGTCCGTGGTTACCAGCGGCCTGGCTCCGTCGTGGATTACCACCAATTCGCATTTTCCTAGCTTTTCGAGCCCGGCAACAACCGAGTCCTGGCGTCTCTCGCCGCCAGCGCAGACGTCGGCTACCTTGGACCACCCTTCTCCGGCGACCATCTTCCTGCCCTTTTCCAGGTTTTGTTTGCCGAGGACAACGATAATCCTGTCTATCGAGTCGCATTCCTGAAAAGTACCGATGACCCGGGCTAAAACGGGTCTTCCGCCCAGTAAAGCGAATACCTTGTCCACTCCGCCCATTCGCTGGCTGGCACCTGCCGCCACGATTACTGCTCCCGACTTGACTTTCTCGTTCATACTTTAAGTCCGTTTACTGTGCGTGGATTATTTTGAGTTTACACGTATCCTGATTGTTAATCAACCTGGTTTATCTCGGTAGCCCTGAATACTGATTAATGATAAAATCTTAGCATTGTATCATGGAAAACCTGAGAGTATACGGAAGCAGACCCTTTACCGTTGCCGTAATTCACGGCGGTCCGGGCGCTCCCGGTGAGATGGTTCCGGTAGCCCGTGAACTGTCCTCTTTAACGGGTGTCCTCGAACCGCTCCAGACAAAATCTACACTGGAGGGGCAGGTAGAAGAACTGAAAGATGTCCTGGAAGGGTATGCCGACCTTCCCGTGACGCTGATAGGTTACTCCTGGGGTGCGTTTCTGAGCTTTATCGTTACCGCCCGGTATCCTGCTCTGGTAAAGAAACTGGTGCTGGTCAGCAGCGGTCCTTTCGAGGCGGAATACGCCGAGAGCATTTTTACAACCAGGTTGGACCGGCTAGGTGAAGAAGAAAGAGTTGAACTCCTGTCCATGATAGAGAAGTTTTACGACCCCGGAGTTGAGAACAAAGACGGACTGCTGGGGCGGTTCGGCGAGTTGATGTCTAAAGCCGATTCCTATGACCCTCTACCCCGTGACAATAGAGACGCGCTGGGAGCGCAGTTCGAGATTAATCAGAAGGTGTGGCAGGATGCCGAGAAACTGAGAAACAGCGGACAACTGCTGGAGCTGGGTCATAAAATCAGGTGCCCCGTGCTGGCGGTACACGGCGACTACGACCCGCATCCCGCCGACGGGGTGAGAATACCTCTTTCACGCGTCCTGAAAGATTTCAGGTTTATATTGCTGGAGAAGTGCGGTCACTGTCCCTGGCAGGAACGGAGCGCCCGGGACAGGTTTTATGGTATTCTTAAAAGCGAGATTTTATGAAGAATAGGAGAGCTTGAGATTAAAATAAAATTGTCATTCCGTGCTTGACACGGAATCCAGATAGGTTCGCCTCTGGTCCGCCTCAGGCGGACTGGATTCCCGCTGGAGTTTACCCGCCATTGTGGGCGGGAATGACAGGGAGATTCTAGTATCCGACGATTTTCGATAGCCTGTGAAAAATTCTGAGATTGGGTCATATAAATCCGAAAGGAGTGAGGTCGAATGGAGAAAGACAAGTACGCATCAAAGCGGTTCGATATCCAGAATGAAGATGCCATAGATACGGAAGTCCTGGAAGCAATACCCTTCGAGTACCCCGACTCGGCCACTGAGGTTGTCTACGAGACCGATGAGTTTACCTGTGTCTGTCCCTGGACGGGCCTGCCCGATTTCGGCCACCTGATGGTTAGCTACCTGCCGGACAGGTCGCTGGTAGAGTTGAAGTCGTTAAAATATTACCTGACCTCCTACCGGAACGTCGGGATAATACAGGAGCACGCCGTCAACCGTATCCTCAATGACCTGGTGGAGCTGGTGCAGCCGGTTTCGATGATGGTGGAGGCGGATTATGAGGAACGGGGCGGTATAACCACAACCGCGACCGTCGTGTATGAAAAAGAAGAAGAAATCTAAGGACGGAAGAAATGAAAGTTAAAAAATACCTGGACGCCAGGCCCAGTCAGGAAATGCCCGGAGTGATCAAGCGTGAGGTCGTCAACGCCGACGACGGAGCGCCGAACTTCTGCATGAGAGTCTTCGATATCGACCCCGGAAGCTCCACTCCGTTCCATACTCACGCCTGGGAGCATGAGGTATACGTCCTCTCCGGAAAAGGCGTGGCGGTCAGTGAAGCCGGCGAGACGCCGATAAGCGTTGACAACGTCGTCTTCGTCCCCGGTGAAGAAAACCACTGTTTCAAGAACACCGGAGACGAGACTCTACGCTTTATCTGTGTGATACCGTATTAGTAATTTGGTATTTGTGGAACCATAAACCGACCATCGCATAAGAGATATGCTTATCCATATCTTGAAGATCAATGCACTCTAGTCCGATTTTTTCGTATGGGTAATTATTAATGATGTCTTTAGATAATTTCTCAAATCCTTTTACTAGCTGGTCTGGTTTTTCATCCGGGTTACTAAATCCTAGTGCTACTAAACCATTTTGCTGATTTAAAGGGTCTTTATCTTCGTGAAGTTTCTCAATATCATGAATTGCACCTTGATAGTAATACTGGCTATCACGACCCCAAGCCGTTTGTTTTAGCTCAAGGTATATATAATTTTTACTGGCTGGTAGATATATTCCAAAGTCTGGACGTCGTCTCGCCGAGCCACCTGGGAAATATGCGTCAAGCTGGGTCGCAAATCCTACCGAGCGTAAATGCAATGCTAATGACGAAGCTATCCCGATTTCTCGTTCACATGTTAGTGAGAAATCCTGCTTGGTCGAGACATCCTGCTCGGATACTAGCTGCGACAATTTACGTTGTCGCACTTCTTGGCGGAGTCCGTCACAGATAGTATAAAATAGGATTTGTAACTCTTCTTTCATTAATTCTTTCTTGTCCATATATATCCCCATACGTGGCAAGTAATCTGGCTTTATCTACCTCCTCATCCTTGCCACCAGCACCGGCGGGATGTTCGGTAACCTCCTCCAGTTGAGCGGCGAGACCCTACCGTCATAGAGGTCTTCGGGTAAAGTAGGTTCTTATATCACCTTTTATTAAATTAATCGTCTACCCCTTCAGGTCGAAGGGTGCCCTGGCGCCGCTGCGATTTACAAAATCCCAGCTCCTGCCGAAGTCGTTGTACTTCC
>CAZCMK010000051.1:6731-13576 GCA_964499775.1 uncultured Dehalococcoidales bacterium
CTGGCGCCGCTGCGATTTACAAAATCCCAGCTCCTGCCGAAGTCGTTGTACTTCCAGTAGTGGGTGTTGCAGATATTTACCACCGGAAACGCCATGCTGAATATCGAATTTTCTATCCTCTGTGGGTTCTTTCCGTCTCCGCCGACTGTCAGCGAAGCTTCCCACTCCGCCTGGGGCGTTTTTACGCGGCAGGTGCTGCCTTCCTGGCTGAAATCAATATCCACGTATTTGACGCCGAGGCACTTTCTTATCAGCCCGATGCGCGTAACGTTATCCACGAAAAAGGGTTCGAGCACTTTTCGCTGTTCCCCGGTGGTAGTATCGCTGATATATATGGCTCCTTCGGCGCCTTTTGCCATCAGGTCGGCCGCTTTGTTCGAGTAGATATCGGCGATGGTAATCACCAGAGTGCCGCCCACGTCCACGCCGTCAATCTGCCCCCCTTCTATCTGGAACAGCACGAACTGTTTGCAGGGCTCCTCCCTGTCCCTGCCGAAGTAGAAAGAGCAGTGACCCTCCGAGGCGCAGGACTCATGCCATACGCCCTTAATATTCCAGGACATTTGGCTCCTCCCTTTATTTAGTTTCTTCTCTTGGATATCCCGGTTTTTCTGATTTAGTTATTATCAGCGGGCAGGTTAGGATTCCCAGGGCTTCTTGCCGGTCTGCTTCTCTCTGGAGACGCAGGGCCAGGGAATCCTGAGGAGTTTCATGAGCTGGGCTACGGTGTAATATTCAGCTTTCATTACCGGTTTGAGCCATGGAGCATTTGTTCGCCCGGCTTTACAGATTGGGCAGCGGGATTCGCAGATATTACCTATTCCTTTTACTTCGCTCATAATTTACCCCCTTTTTTTGAGCAGTATTAAATGTCGTGATAATTCACTTCTTCGTACTGACCAGACCCGTATTTATCGCTTCCCTCAGGGTGCTGGCTGTGATTATTTGGATATCTTCGGCAGCCGTACCTGAGCCTGTCTTCGGTACCAGGCAGCGCTTGAAGCCGAGCCGGGAGGCTTCGTTTACACGCCTGTCCAGTTGCGAGACGGCTCTCAGCTCCCCGCTGAGTCCCACCTCGCCCACTACGGCCAGTTCGGGGTCGATGGCAACATCGCGGGAGCTTGAGATAATCGCCAGAGCCATGCCCAGGTCCGCCGCCGGCTCTCCTATCTTCATCCCTCCGGCAACGTTGACCATAATGTCCTGGTTGCCCAGTTTCAGGCCGAGACGCCGGGAAAGTACGGCGCTAACCAGCAGCAGCCGGTTGAAGTCCACGCCGTTGGCGGTACGCCGCGGCTGGCCGAAGCTGGTGGGGTTTGTCAGCGCCTGGATTTCGACAAGTAAAGGTCGGCTGCCTTCGAGAACGGGCACCACCGTCGAGCCTACGGCTTCTCCGTAGCGCTGCGATAGAAATGCCCGTGACGGATTGTCCACCTCTACCAGTCCCTGCCCTTTCATCTCGAATATACCTATCTCGTTGGTGGAGCCGAAGCGGTTTTTAACGCAGCGCAGCAGCCGGTAGCTGCTGAATGACTCGCCCTCCAGGTACAGGACGGCGTCCACGATATGCTCGAGGACGCGCGGACCGGCAATAGAGCCGTCCTTGGTAACATGGCCTACGATGAAGACCGGCACCGCACCGAGCTTCGCCCAGTTCATCAGTTTCATGGTGCATTCCCGCACCTGGGTTATGCTGCCCGGCGCCGTTTCCACATCGGGCAGATAAACCGCCTGGATGGAGTCGATTACCACCATGCTCGGCGAAAGCTCCTCAACCTGCTCCAGAATTACCCCCAGGTCGGTCTCAGCCAGCAGGTAGAGGTTGTCCCCCTTTATCCCCAGCCTCTCCGCCCTGAGCTTTATCTGGTGCTGGGTCTCCTCTCCGGAGACGTATACCACCGTGCCGTGAGAATGGGCGACCAGCGCCGAGACCTGGAGCAGGAGGGTGGACTTGCCGATTCCGGGGTCGCCGCCGGTCAGAATCAGAGAGCCGGGTACAAGCCCGCCGCCCAGCACGCGGTTGAACTCGGATATGGGGATTGGAAAGCGGTCGGCTGCTTCTATTGCTACCTGTGACAGCTCCAGTGGCTGGTTAAGCGGTGAGGTACGTCTGAAGGTACTTACGGGTGCAGCTACTCTTTGTTCAACGAAGGTGTTCCATTCCTGGCAGCCGGGGCAGCGTCCCAGCCATTTCAGTTCTTCCCTGCCGCACTGCTGGCAGACGAATACCGTCCTGCCGCCTGCCCTGTCCGTTTTTGCCATGAGTTGACTTTACCTGATTTATAACACTTAATCAAGAGTATTTTTGGTAAATGTTTTATTGTTGAGTTATAACTTGGTTCGTAACGTTATAAGGGAAAAAGAGAAAGCCCGCCTAGCCTACCATGCCCAGGAAGATTCCGGCGGCGGTGGCGGTGCCGATTAACCCGGCGATGTTCGGCCCCATAGCATGCATCAGTAGGAAATTCCTCGGATTAGCCTGCTGCCCCATTCTCTGTACCACCCTGGCTGACATCGGTACCGCGGAGACACCGGCGGCACCTATCATCGGATTGATTTTTTCCTTGCTGAAGAGGTTCATCAGCTTGGCAAGGCATAGCCCGAAGGCGGTAGAAGCGGAGAAGGCTACCACTCCCAGCCCGAACACTATCAGGCTCTCTACCCTGAGGAAAGCCCCGGCGCTCATAAAGCATCCCACGCATATACCGAGTAGAATTGTTAGTATATTCATAAAAGCGTTGGCGGCGGTATCTGCAAGGCGGTCGGTCACGCCGCTGGTGAATAACAGGTTCCCCAGCATGAACATTCCTACCAGCGGAGCCGATTTGGGTACCAGCAGGATTATAATGACGGCGGCAATCATGGGGAAGAGGAGCTTTTCTTTTCTGGATACCTCCCTTAGCTGGGGCTTCATGTATATCGCCCGCTCTTTCTTGCTGGTAAGCAGTTTGATAATCGGCGGCTGGATGATTGGCACCAGCGCCATATAGGTGTAGGCGGCTACGGCGGTAGCCCCGATAAAGTGCGGGGCTAGCTTATTGGTAAGATAGATGGTGGTCGGCCCGTCGGCTCCGCCGATTATTCCTATAGAGCAGGCTTCCTTGATGCCGATGTTTACCACGTCGGGGAAAGAGCTGCCGATAAGGAGGGCGATGAAGAAAGCGAAGTAAACGCCGAACTGCGCTCCGGCGCCCAGAATCAGGGTTTTGGGGTTGGCTATCAGCGGACCGAAGTCAGTCATAGCCCCCAGACCGAGAAAAATAAAGACAGGTATTATCTCCCAGGCAAGCCCGTAACGGAAAATACGGGAGATTATCCCGACCGGTTCACCGTCTATTGCGTAGCTTTCTACTACCTTACCCGCCACTATGGTTTCCATTAGTCCGCCCAGTGGCAGGTTTACTAGGATTACCCCGAAACCGATTGGCACCAGGAGCAGAGGCTCCATCTTTTTGGCTATGCCCAGGTATAAAAGGACACAGCCGATAATAATCATTATTATGGAGCCCCAGGTAAGGCTGCCGAATCCGGTTTCAAAAAGACCGAACACCTGTTTTCCCCTATATGTTATTTATAAACAGCTCGTTTTAATATTCGATGATAGCTATTAACTTTCCCGTCTCGACTACTTCTCCCACTGAGACCTGTACCTCGGTAATTGTACCGGCAACCGGAGCCAGTATCGGATTCTCCATTTTCATTGACTCGATGAAACAGATTACGTCCCCCTCCTGTACCGAATCCCCTGCCTTAGCTTCCACACTGATGATTTTACCTGTTATCGGGACCTCGACGATTTCCTGCGCCAATTCTAAGCTCCTTTCTCGTTATCACCGGTCTTTTCCTCGCCGGAGTCGAATCTTCGAATCAGTAGCCCCACAAGCCATATGGCTATTGCCAGAATAACCAGTACCGCGAAGACCATTCCGAAACCTATGCCACCTATCTGTCCGGCAAAACCCCAGTCTACTGTCATATCTATCACCAGCCTGATTTTAACATACTAAAGGGCGGGTTTTGAATACGTTACGTCTATCCCGCCCTTTCCTTTGATGCTTAAGTTGTGCCTGCTATGTAAATTCTACGGTGTAGCATCCCCCAGCAGTGCTTCTACGGCCGCCGAATGAGCCACAATCTCTTCCCCGTCCAGGTCTACTATGACCGTATCCCCTGTGCGGAATTGACCACGGAGCAAACTATCTGACAGCTTATCTTCAACCATATCCTGGATAACTCTGCGTAAAGGTCTGGCTCCGAAAGCTTCGTCGTATCCTTTCTCACAGAGGAAGTCCTTGGCAGCATCGGTTATTTCGAGCTTCATCCCCTTCTCTCCAAGTTGCTGGACCGTTGTCGCCAGCATTAAGTCGACTATCTTTCGGACCTGCTCCTTGGTTAATGCATGGAATACCATTACGCTGTCGATACGGTTAAGAAACTCGGGACGGAAGGTCTTTTTAAGCTCTTCAAGCAGCTTTTCCTTCATCTTTTCGTAGTCGTTCTCCTGGATCTTTGTTTCATCGCTCCGCGAGGAAAAACCTATTGCGCTGCCTTTTCTGATAAGCTCGGCGCCGATGTTGCTGGTCATTACGATTATGCTGTTGCGGAAATCAACCCGACGGCCCTTGGCGTCGGTCAGGTGTCCGTCATCGAATATCTGCAACAGAATATTAAAGACGTCCGGATGAGCCTTTTCAATCTCATCGAGGAGAATGCAGGAGTATGATTTCCGTCTCACGGCTTCGGTCAGTTGCCCGCCTTCATCATAGCCGATGTATCCCGGCGGCGCTCCGACTAATCGCGATACCGTATGTCTCTCCTGGTATTCTGACATATCCAGCCTGATTAACGCGTCCTCGCTGCCGAACATGAACTCTGCCAGCGCTTTGACCAGCTCGGTCTTGCCCACGCCGGTAGGACCGAGAAAGACGAAATTGCCGATGGGATGTCTCGGGTCTTTCAGACCGGCTCTGGCTCTCCGTACCGCCCGGGCGATGGTATCAACGGCTTCTTCCTGGCCGATAATGCGTTTGTGGAGTACCTCTTCCATCTGGAGTAATCGTTCCGTTTCGTCGCCGCCAAGCTGTACTACCGGGACGCCGGTCCACATGCTGACCACTTCGGCGATGTCTTCTTCGGTCACGACCGGCTTGTCCTGGTCCATTGAGCTCTGCCACTCTTCCTTGAGCTGTTTTATCTTTTCTTCGAGCGCCAGTTCCTGCTGGCGGAGCTCCGCGGCATAATCGTACTGCTGGCTGGCAAGCGCAGCCTCTTTGTCCTTACGTACGTTGTCTTCGTCATGTCTTGCTTCTTTCAGCGTATCGGGTGGTACTCTGTGTCTGATACGCACCCGTGACGAAGCTTCATCGATGACATCGATTGCTTTATCGGGCAGAAAGCGGTCTGCTATATATCTGGCGGATAATGTAGCTGCCGTGCTGAGCGCTTCATCGCTTATCGTCAGCTTGTGATGTTCCTCATAACGTTCCTTAACTCCGCGCAGGATGTCCAGGGTCTGGTCGACCGATGGTTCCTCTACCAGAATCGGCTGAAAGCGCCGTTCGAGAGCCGGGTCACGCTCTATGTGCTTGCGGTAGTCGTCGAGAGTGGTGGCGCCGATGCACTGCAACTCTCCTCTTGCCAGCGAAGGTTTTAAGATGCTGGCGGCATCGACCGCTCCCTCGGCTGCTCCGGCTCCGACTATAGTGTGAAACTCATCGATAAAAAGCACGCAGTTCTTCGAGGTCTTTATCTCATTGACGATTTTTTTCAATCGTTCTTCGAATTCGCCCCTGTATTTCGTACCCGCTACTACTGCCGCTATATCCAGCGTTACTATCCGTTTGTCCTCCAGGGTTTCAGGGACGTCGCCGGCGGCTACGCGGTGTGCCAGACCCTCGACTATCGCCGTCTTACCTACACCGGGTTCGCCTATCAGTGCCGGGTTGTTCTTGGTGCGGCGGCTGAGAATCTGGATTAGCCGCTCGATTTCTTTGACCCGCCCGATAACCGGGTCGAGTTTACCGGCGGCAGCGGCTGCCGTCAGGTCGACACTGAGCTGGTCCAGAATCGGTGTCCGGTTCGCCGACCGGGCAGGTTTCATTCTGCCGGCGCCCTGGCTCAGGACATTGGTTACCTCCGTGCGTGCCTGGTCCAGTGTAATGCCGAAGCTGTCCAGTACGCCGGCGGCAACTCCTTCTCCTTCGTGCAGTAACCCGAGCAGGATATGTTCGGTGCCTATATAATTGTGGCCCAGGTGGCGTGCCTCATCTATAGCCAGTTCAATGACTCTTTTGGCTCTGGGGGTAAGTCCGATTTCACCGGTACCGGCTTTCTCTCCGCGTCCTATGATGAACTCCACTGCCGAGCGTACCTTGCCCAGGCTGACGCCCATATTGGTAAGGACTTTAGCCGCTACCCCCTCCTCTTCACGTATCAGCCCGAGTAGAATATGTTCCGTACCGATATAGTTGTGGTTGAGGTTCTGCGCTTCCTCCTGGGCTGAGGTGAGAACACGGCGGGCTCGCTCTGAAAATTTCTCAAATCGGCTTGGCATCTTCTCTCCTTAAATCCGCTTACCTTTTAGCCAGTCTCAGGTTTATTATAATGCAACCCGTCTAATAAAGCAACAAATATTGAATGTGGAAGGTCGGGATTATGAGTGCTTGATAGCCCGGTAATCAGATGGCTAAGTCTCCTGGCAGTGACTTATTTTCCACAAGGGGAGACCCCTCAGTATCCTCCGCGCTGGGGCGTTTCACTTCCGTGTTCGGGATGGGAACGGGTGGTGCCACCCCGCTCAAACCACCAGGAGACTATTACCTTTTTTCAGTAAGAAGATGAAAAGG
>CAZCMK010000052.1:0-6966 GCA_964499775.1 uncultured Dehalococcoidales bacterium
GGAGATTTTGTCATTTCTAGATGATTCTAGCTTATTCTAGTACAAACTAGACCATTCTAGACTAAAAATCCAGATAAATACTTGGAAACACCCGGGAAACGGAGAATTAATGGGGTCGTATTTTACTGGAATTAACATATATCTCACTATTCTACTGCCTGATGCAATTATCAAGGGTCTGAATCAAATATATGTAATTTCAATCAGCAATAATGGACTAACTAACCAATAATCCGATAGGATTTTACTCTTAAACATTTGCTAATTTACCAGTGTTTATCAGAAAGTAACTTCATTAAACAAATTAATGATACCTTTATTAACGATCTGCTTTAAATCCGCCGGCAAGAAAAATAGATAGTAATATGCTATTATATTACTACGCAGTAATTAATTCAGAGTTATCCGTAAAGGAGCATTTAAATGTCCGAAACTCCTGAAGAACTATACCAAAAAAGAAGCAAGAGAATACAAGACGCAATCGAGCTTAAACAACCTGACAGAGTTCCATTCGCTCCTTATGCCACCTTTTTCCCGGCGGTATATGCCGGATTAAGTTTTGAAGAAGCAATGCATGATTATGACAAACTTGCGGCGGCGATAAGGAAATTTATGGTGGACTTTCAGCCGGATGTTTTATCCGACACTTTCCTTCTGCTTGCATGGGCTCCCACACTTGAAATAATGGACTACAAGCAGCTTGTATGGCCCGGACATGGAGGAAAACCCAACGCAACTTATCAATTCGTTGAAGGCGAGTATATGAAGAGTGAAGAATACGATGAGTTTCTCTCAGATCCTTCTGATTTCCTTTTACGCCGCTTTATCCCCCGGGCTTGGGGACTAATGGAGCCCTTAAAAAGGCTACGTCACCTCAGCCGTGCCTGGTACACAATGTCCGCAATATATGTATCAACCTTCGGGAATCCCGAAGTGGCTGAAGCTCTGGAAGGTCTGATTAAAGCCGGTAAAGAAGTCCGTAAAATGTTGGCTAAAGCTTTCGAATTTATCAGCGAAATGGAGGCAATGGGGTTTCCCCGCCAGTTCGTTACGACGAGTTATGCGCCATTCGACTACATAGGTGATTTTCTCAGAGGTACACGCGGAGTAATGATGGACATATACGAGAATCCTGATAAACTGTTGGAAGCGATAGATATAATAACGCCACATATGATCGAGCAAGCAACTGCGGTAAGGAAAACACAAGGCGTCAACAGGGTATTTATGCCATTACATAAAGGTATTGATATCTTTATGTCACAAGAACAATTTAAAAAATATTATTGGCCTTCGCTGCGAAAGGTAATGATGGCCTGTATCGATGCGGGACTGACGCCGTGCCCGCTTTTTGAGGGTGATTGCACTTCCCGGCTTGAAATAATAGGAGATATCCCCAAGGGCAAAGCGGTTTATTGGTTCGAGCGTACCAGTCTTTTCAAAGCTAAGGAAGTTCTGGGTGATACGGTTTGTATAGAGGGAGGCGTACCGTCTTCGGTAATGATTAACGGAACTCCCGAAGATGTTAAAGAACACTGCAAGAAGCTTATTGATATAGTCGGTAAAAATGGCGGGTTTATCTTAAACGGAGATGTGGGCATACCTGACGAAGCTAACATCCAAAATGTTAACACCCTGGCAAGCTTCGTCAGGGAATATTCTTAAGTAAAGTGATATCCTTTCTTACCGCCAGTTATCGATGCTGTAGCCTGAATCTCTACCGCGTCCGCCGCTCCAGAGGGCCATTTCTTCACCACCGCCGGTGACGATGATGCAATTCGAGAATGGGTCGGCTACTGCCGGAACCATATAGTCCTCATCGAGTTCCTTCCACGGTTTACCTGAGGTTGGCTCAATTGCCTTCCATCCGTTAGTCCAGACATCCGGTGTCTGGTGAGTTCGATACTCTTTAATCGTCATAAAACTCTTCTTGTACAGCCATTCGTAGACATCATTCTTTGTCTTGAAACCGTAAAGCTGAAGATCGCGAGCCATCTCGGGGAGGAGGAAGAATGTCTTTCCACCTTCACCGTCAGCCCAGAGGTTGTCAATGAAGTATTCCATCCAATTGTGGGGGCCGGGGATACCCTTTACTCCGAGCCTCCTGCCTATACCGCCGTGCCCGCTCTTCTGAAGCTCTCTGTATCCGCCGGGCATAAATTCGGTATTTCGAGTGGAGAATCCCATATGAACAGGAACGACACAGCTTTCGTCTTTCTTGAAACCATACTCTTCCCTGATGCTCGACCATCCAGGCGGCAGGGCATCGTCGTTTTCGGGGATGCAGTTGTTCATGGAACTACCCCAGACGCCGCAGTTGGTTACGTTAGGAATATTACCGCCGAGATTTCTCCACATCAGTTCGGCGGCGCGACCGATAGTCCTGTTAGCTCGATTGCCGGGGCCGAGAACGTTGGTATCGAAGTTCATCTTGATCTCTTTGGCATAAGGTCCACTGGCGACATAAGCTCCTCCGCCGCGTCCGTCGCCACAGCCGCCGCCGGCTTCGGCTATAGCCAGCAGGATAGGCATATGCTCCGGTTTACATCCGGACATAACGCCTATCGTTGCGATCTTTTCAACGGTGGCTTTACGTCTCATCGGCATGAAGTATACCGGTTCGCCCTTTACACCGGAACTTCCCATCTGGTTAATCCTGTCGCCAAGGTTTGGATGGTCCGTCTGGTAGGTGACGAGCTCATCTGGTTTGTGGCTGGTGCCTTTCAGCATTTCGGCGACCAGTTCTTCGGTCGGAGGTACTATGGGCAGCCCGTCGGTGTATTTACAGATAGGTGAGTTGTTGTAAAGTTGAGGGATTTCCTCTTCCTGCTGGAAGAATTCCTGGGCCTCGAGCACCGTTCCTTCGAAGATATAACGCGGATCGGATACTTTCCACTTCGGCGGATTCTTTTCCTCCTCGGTAAGAGGACGTACCAGTGCCTCCATCAGGTCGTCTATCCAGGTTGCCACATCCTCAGGACCTGGCACATGACGTGATCCCCAGACTCTCCTGATATTCGGAACGCCGTTCAGTATGCAGGCTTCTTCCCAGCATTTATCCTGATCTTCAAAGATGATGAAGACACAGGGGATTCCGTATTTCTCAATGGTTGACAGGTGGGGCAACTGCTCCCATATGGCGCCATGTCACCAGACTACGCCGCGGATAAGGGCATCGGCTTCGCCCCATTTACCTTCATCCAGCGCTAAACTGCCTGCTTTGGTGGCGACTGGGGCGGCATAGCTGATATTCCAGTTTACCTGGGGATATCTTTCCGGTAGCATCTTAGCCAGCGGGATAAGAATACCCTGCTCGCCTCCGGCACCCACGCTCAAGGTAATCCTTGCTCCGTCGAGTGTCTTCAATCGAGGAGCCAGGCCGTGCTGTTCAACTGGTTCCTGAATGCCGACGGGATTCAGAAACTTGTATACACCTTTTGCCATTACACCCTCCTTTATTACGGCATATGCATATCAATATTTTATTCGCACTATTCCGAAAATCGAAGAATACTGTTCAGGTTTAACCTGAAACCAGAATGCGTTTATTAAACGTTTTCTCCGGGGTCTTCTCTATATGCTTAAAATTGAAAATAGGCCTTTTGGATTATACTGATTATACAACAATAAACGTGTCTGTTCAATACATAACCCTTTTGGAAAACTCTGCGATGGTAATGAAACGTCAGAATGTTTCTATCGTTTCAACTTCCCGAATGATAGGCGATATAATATATAGTCCCACGAATTACCCAATAGATTACCAATACGAATCATTCGGAGCATCAAGTGAATGGCTTCTGATTTTTCAATACCGTACATCCGCTGCAACTTTATGACAGCTTCGGGGTCGGGATGAGTATCAGATTCGGCCCAATGCTGTGCATAAATTATAGCCACAGACTCAACTTCCGGGCAGTTATCAACTGTTCCCGATAGAAGCTGATTTATCTCTTCGGGAGTAATCCCGCTTTTCAACGCTTGTTTGGCGTGGGCATAGGAACAATAACGGCAGCCATATACCGCGGTAACAGCCAGCATGAGTCTTTCTCGGAAGATAGGTGATATTAGTCCCTGGGCTTTCATTTCCCTAAGTTGCTTCATATGTCGGAATGGGAAAGCTAGGTCCTTAGCGAGTTCCTTGAGACTGCTATATGTTCTTTTTTTAAATCCTGTTACTGGTGGCATTTTAGTCACTTATTTCAGGTTAAGATGAAATTAATATTAACTTTATTATAAGCATAACAACCGAAAATATCACCTTCATGAATGTCGTTTATCGTTTTAAACTGTGTAATGAAACATCATTAAGTATAGTGATGAAATAAAATGGATGAATTAACATTATATTCAGTTAGTGTGATTAAGAAATAATCCCGACCTTACCTTCTGCAAATAGTGCATATCAAGTATCATATTGACATACCTGTACTACAGGGCTAACATAACATAACCTGAATTCTGCTACCCAGATAAGCTTCAACAAATAAGCGAGAACTTATAGCCTGGGTATCCTGCAAAGCAGAGGTGTAATTTGACTACACTGAAAAGGCTGAAGACGCTGCTTCTGGGTCTGGCGCTAATTCTCATTACCTTCACCATCTTTGTTGCTCTTCCATCTCAGTTACCGTCGTTCGGCTCCCTGAGTTGCGAAAAGGTTATGTGGGCATGCAGCCAGCGCGGTATGCCACCGGTTATTTACGATACCTGGATGTGGCACACTTCCGAACAGCCGGATTCAAAGACCCTGGATGAAACTCGTCTATCAGTAGTAGTCTCAGACGATATATTGAACGGATTGAGAAAAGCTACGATTTTAAGCGGAATAGGAAACCTTAATATAGTAGTAGACCCTGAAAATGAGGACCGTATCATCGTCTCAGGGTATTTACAATACGGTTTTTACATACATTCGGAAAACGAAACGGATATCATACCTCTAATTCCAATTCCAGAAATGAAAGGACTCCTGCGGAGTCGCACAATAAAGGTTAGACTTTTCAATACATACGAAAACAACAGGCGAGTAACGGAGCAGGAAGTAACCACCGATAGAAAAGGATTCTTTACGGTAACACTGGAACCGGATGCTAAGGCTTCATGCTATAGAATCGAAACTAAATATGGTGGTGAGACAGTCATTCCGTCCAGTCTTGAGAAGCCGATAGAATACTACTTTCCTTGTATTGAAGCTTACACTACCTGTTTTGAGGATTTTGAATTCACAGAACCTAAAACACCTTGGTGGGTCTGGCTTATTATCGGGCTGGCAGTAGTTATTACTGCTTTTCTACTTTACTGGTACCTGAAGCGTCGCCGGAAATATATATCCGGGGATATGGAACAGCTGCCGCCAGCAGAGGAGATAGAAACGCCGGAGGTGCCAGAGAAGAAAGAGGATGATACCGGTGGGGATATCATACGGATTGAAATAAGCTTTCCGGATATAGAAGAATCGTTACCCTCAGTATGGGGAGTAGGTGAATCGCTTACCGTCCGTATCGACCTCAAAGATAGAAATGGTAATAATATTCCATCTCAATCCTGCGATATTGATTGGGGAGACGGAGAGAGTGTTCTGGGAATTTCTGGTGAGGATGGCCGGATTCGGCTGGAACATGTGTTTACTATTAAGGGCGAGTATGTTATAAACGCAACTTACACGGATAGCGGGACGGGTAAAGAGTTATCTAGCTGGAGAAGGATACGGATAGTCGACTACCGTGAGGAAATGGTTCATTTGTTTAGTGAGATGCTTGAAACTCTGAACATCAGGGACATAAGCATAGACCCGAAGATGACGGCGCGGGAGGCAGAAGTGCTGCTGACGGAGAGACTGGAAAGAGTATCAGTTGAGACGATAAGGAAGGTAGTAGCAGGATTCGAGGAAGCCAACTACAGCATTCATCACGTATCCAGGGATAGTTACGTAACGATGTATCTGGCGGTAAGCGAGGTTCTCGGTTATGGCGGCTAAGACCGTATCAAGGGCAGCAATCTGGCTAACTCGGGATAGCAGGGGTATATTTTGATTAGGCTGAAAAGGCTGAAGACGCTGCTTCTGGGTCTGGCGCTAATTCTCATTACCTTCACTATATTCATCGCCCTGCCGGCAACCCTTCCCTCATTCGAGTTCTTTAACTGTCAAAGGTTATGGTGTAGTGCCAACGTGGTGACATACCATACCTGGATTTGGGATAAGCCCGAACAACCGGATAATGAGACTATAAAAAACATTCTATTACATTTAGGAGAAACTGATGGATTAAGACTGGTTGGATATAAGGGACCGGCAGGAAAGCTTAACATTGCAGTAGACCCGGAAAACGAAAATCGTATTATTGTCTCCGGATATCTCCAGTACGGTAATGTCATAGAATCAGAAAATTCAACTGAAAAAATAACGTCTCGATATCCAGTACTGGAGGGATACCTGGCAAATTCAACCGTAACAATTTCACTAATTGAAAATTATGGTAACAATATATACGCGGAAACGAGATATGAGTTAACCACCAACAGTGAAGGGTTATTCAGTGTGGAAATAGAACATGATCACGGGATTCATTGCTACACAATCACCGCCGATTATAGAGGCGAGATTATCAATACACGGAACCTGACAATAAATTATCTACCCTGTTGGGTTGTATACAGTACTTGTGAGCCGGAAGTATTTGATAAGCATGGGATTCCATGGTGGGTCTGGCTTGTTATCGGGTTAGCAGTGATTATTGGAGTTTTGCTGCTTTACTGGTACTTAAAACGCCGCCGGAAATATACCCCGGAAGACACAGAACCGCTGCCGTCGCCTGAGGAGATAGAAACGCCAGAGATACCAGTAAAGAAACAACACGAATCCGGCGGTGATACTGACCGTATTGAAATCACTTTCCCGGATATAGAGGACCCGCTACAAGCCGTGTGGGGAGTGGGTGAGTCGCTTAACGTTCTCATCCGGCTTAA
>CAZCMK010000052.1:7066-13318 GCA_964499775.1 uncultured Dehalococcoidales bacterium
CGCTACAAGCCGTGTGGGGAGTGGGTGAGTCGCTTAACGTTCTCATCCGGCTTAAAGACAGAGACGGTAATGCACTCCCGTCTCAAACTTGCGAAGTTGACTGGGGAGATGGGGAAACTGTGCAGGGGGTTTCAGATGAAGACGGTCGAACAGTCTTTCTACATGTATATACTATAAAGCAAGAATACATGGTAAATGCTCGCTTCAAAGATAAGGATATATCTAGCTGGAGAAGGATACGGATAGTCGACTACCGTGAGGAAATGGTTCATTTGTTTAGTGAGATGCTTGAAACTCTGAACATCAGGGACATAAGCATAGACCCGAAGATGACGGCGCGGGAGGCAGAAGTGCTGCTGACGGAGAGACTGGAAAGAGTATCAGTTGAGACGATAAGGAAGGTAGTGGCAGGATTCGAGGAAGCCAACTAAAGCGTCCATTCAGTACAGAGACAAAGCTACATTGAGATGTATATGGCAGTCAGGGAGATACTCGGCCATGGCGGATAAGATTAAAATATCCAGAGTAATAAGAAACCGCACACTGAAATGTCTAGCCCAGGCTGTTATCCTGTTCGGAATATTCTGGGGGATATCATTTCTTCAGGAAAACGATGCAGGAGTAGAAGCCTTTCATCGGGCTGCTCTGTTCAGTATCCTTGCCGTTGCCGGTTATACCATCAATCGGGTTTTTAACTTAGCAGAGAAGACAAGGTTGGGAGAACGCCTGTACAATGCCGGGACAGCCCTGGGTATGATTGTTTTCGGTTTAGGTCTCTGGCTAATGCTGGCGGCATTCAATGAATTCAGGGTATGGCCCGGTAAAACCGCTCTCATCATCTTCTGCGGTATAATCGGTGTTGCCGTATCGCGGCTGGCAGCCTACCGTGGAAGAAAAGAGGGCGGACTGTGGTGGGGACTTCTCGGTTGGCTGGAAGACAGGCCGGAACTGAAATTCCTTATAGGAGTGGTTATCGGCCTGTACCTGGTCTATCTCCGTCCCTATTTGACCATCGACCCGAATTCCCTGATGCTCATCGAGTGGTTCTTTTTCTGCATCCTGGGTTTCACAATCCTTCTCAGGGTATGGATGGGCATGGGTCACGGTTACAGTGAAGAAGAAGTGGGATTAAACTGGAGCAAACACCGGCCGCAGGTGGAAAAGCTAACCGGAACAGGTCATGATTATATGGTGCGGGTGGAGAGGCAATTTGTAAACACCGGAGAACCAGTTAATCTATATGTGCTGCTGACTGTTCTCCTTGACGACAACCGTATCGATGAAGAAGAGATTGTGCAGGCGGTCAGACCTATGGTGGATTTCAACGGCATCAACGAAGTACGTCAGTCTATGCTCAGGATGAGCCGCCATGCAGCCAGGCAGCAGGTAGAGCTGCGCAAGGTCGCCATGAAAAGTGCTTTCGATAATATCAAATCTATCGTTTCTTTAAATAAAACAATCGTATCACGCAGGAATAGCACCATCATTAATTATGAGAGAACTTCATTCCAGGAAGAAATCCCTATCGATGAACTAAAACGCCTGTTTCTGGAAGATGGAGATAGAGTTGGACTGTTTGTCCGTCTGACGCTGATGCTGCACCGGGCGGGGCGCCACCAGGAACATATCGTCTCGGCGTTACGCTCGCTGACCGATGATAACGGCCGTCCGTCCACTCTGGTGCTCAAAACACTTCTGAACAATCTGGACCGGACTGTTGGAGTGAATGATTAACGAACTATAGATGTCATTCTGAACCCGCCTCAGGCGGGTGAATAATCTCATCCGATAAAGGCAGAAGATTCTTCGTCCGCCTAGGGCGGACTCAGAATGACATTAATGAGCATTTAGTAAACAGGGGGTAATTATGAAAGAAATTAGTATTGGTGAAGCTCAAAAGTACTGCGAACAGATTATCCAGGCCGTGGCAAATGTGTTCGTCGGAGACACCGCTATCCTGGAGAAACTGCTGGCGGCGGCCCTGGCAAACGGCCATGTCCTGTTCGAAGACTACCCCGGTTTGGGCAAGACACTGCTGGCAAAGGTCTTTACAAGGGTAATCGGGTGTGATTACGGAAGGATACAGTTCACCCCGGACCTGCTCCCGGCCGATATTATCGGCGGTAAAGTATGGCGGCCGAAAGACTCTACCTTCGAGCTGGTAAAAGGCCCGGTATTTACCAATGTGCTGCTTGCCGATGAGATTAACCGTACTCCGCCGAAGACCCAGGCTGCTCTCCTGGAAGCAATGCAGGAGAGAAGGGTTACCATCGAGGGTGAGACACACCAGCTGGAGATGCCGTTCTTCGTCCTGGCAACACAGAATCCCATCGAGCAGGAAGGTACATACCCGTTACCGGAAGCCCAGCTCGACCGTTTCCTTATTAAACTATCACTGGGATATCCGCGCACCGACGATGAAGAGACCACCATACTGGAGCGTCGTATCCAGTGGCGTGACGACGACCCAAGCGCGGATGTCGCTCCGGTGATTTCAGCGGAAGAATTCCTGTCATTACAGGCCCTTGCCGAAAACGGTATTTATATAGACCCCGGTATTCTTGATTATATTAGTAAAATTGTACGGGCTACCAGAGAGCATAATCTGGTTGATATCGGTTCCAGTCCCCGCGGCGGATTGAGTTTATTAAAGATATCGCGGTGCCTGGCTTTGATACACGGTCGCGACTATGTCGTGCCGGACGACGTGAAGATGGTGGTTGCAGATGTGCTTTCACACCGCATCATCCTGATAGTGGAAGAGATGATGGAAGGCACCAGGCCGATACAGATTATCGAAGAGGTGATGCAGGATATACCTGCCCCGCTGGACTATGCCCGCAAGGAGTAAAACAATGCCGGCGAAACGACAGCTTAATCTAATAATTCTGTTCGTCCTGCTGCTGGTGGTGGGTTTGCTGTTCGGCAATATCATACTGATAGGTATGTCGCTGGTTCCCTTTATCGTGGTGTTACTCGGGACGCTCATCAGGCTACCGGAGCGGATAACGATAGAGACGGAGGGTGTTCCTCCCAAGCTTCAGCTCGGGAAAGAATTCGAGCTTGTCAGACGGGTAATCATTCACGACGGCTTCGGGCCCATCAGACTTTACCAGAAGCTGCCGGAGGAGTTTGAGCTTATAAGCGGCAACAACCTGAGAATACTGTGGAAGAAGCGGAGACCGGTGATGATAATAATGACCTGCCGGATTCGCTGCAGTAAAAGAGGCAATTACGTCATGCCGCCGCTGGAGTGGTCATCCCGACACCCACTTTACCTTTCAGTCAATAGCGGTGCCGGAGGCGATTCGCAGGGGGTTTCGGTCTGGCCCCACCTCTTGAAGCACCGGCAGGTACGCAGCCTGAAAGACCTGGCTCTATCACCCTATCCCCTGGCTGATGTATCGAAGATAGGAGTAGCCGGGACGGACTTCCGCGAGATAAGGAGCTATGTCAGCGGCGATCCTGTAAAGACCATAAACTGGAAAGCGACGGCGCACCGGGCGAATCCGGCATCGATATGGCCGCTGGTCAATGAGTATGAAAGAGAGGGGAGAAAGGCGGTACTCATCTTTCTCGACGCATCCTCGGCGGTCGAGATAGGCAGCACAATGGAGAATGTCCTTGAATATTCCATCGAGGCAGCCAGCAACCTGCTTTACTACTTCATTGACCGGGGCTACCGTGTCGGCGTGGCTGTCAGCGGCGAGCCTAACCGGTATTTTTACCCGGACTCCGGACGGCAGCAGCTTACTCGGATTATCCCTCAGCTTGTGAGGCTTAAGGCAGGCGGGGAGCCGGTAAAACTTCTCGGCACTATAGATATGTTCCGGCACTATATCCTGAACCATAAACCCTTATCCGTTGTGGTAACCACGCTGGACGGCAAATCGGGAGAAGTGCTGGAGAAGTTCTTCGACAGGTTAAAATCGTACTACAGCCACCGCCGGAGGTCGCCGATAGTGCTGGTGAACGTTATCGGGCGCGACCTCATACCTCAACCTGAAAACTACGAGAGCAATTTACCGGTACTTATGCAGTTGCAGGCAAGACCGGTGCTTCACAAGCTAAGGAGAACCGGCGTAACTATAATAGAATGGAACCCTCGAAGGCAATCATTCCACGCCGTCCTGGCAAAGCAGGTGAGAAGATGAAGCAAAGGAAGGGTCGAATTATCGCCATTCAGGCTGCGCTGGTATTGTTGATGAGCGCGGCGGCATCTTACTGCCTGGTAGACATTGGAGTTATGGCCTTGCTGGTCTTTGCCGGGTTTATAGTAGTGGGCGCCGCGATGATATTCTTCCCGAGAGTGGGAACTCTACCCTTTTCATTACTGGTGTTTATTGCGTCTCTCCCAGCGATATTAAGCCATAATATACTCGACCTGGGTACGTTTATGTACACAGGGCCTGGATATTTTGCACCTAGATTAACATACGCAGATTTATCTCCCGAAATATCTTTTACCATAGCACTGGGAATCGGTTCATTCATCATCACCGGCTACCTGACTCTTTCGTACCTTCACTCTTTACAGAAAGACTACCGGGCTATGACATCAGGAAATGCTGAAATCAATGAAGTACAGGAGGTAACGAATCGAAACCTCTCAATCATAGCGGTTGTGCTGGCCATCAGCGTCGTTGTATCTGCCATTGTTGTCGTATTGCTAAGAATAGTCCAGCCGCCTGTGGCAAATTACCTGAAAGACTATCCCTGGAGTATTATAGTGTTTGGATTGGCGGCGGTGCTGCTCCTTGCCGGATTTCTCTACTGGATGGGTGCTTCAAGACAAAAAACGACTTGAATAATGCTGCATCTGGCTGAATAGTCAATTTTCATCGGACTGTTCAACCACTTCAGTTTGGTATGCGTATAAGTGCAGAGCCTGTCGAAAAACCCCCTTAGAATAGCCTCAACTACCTGCCATCTGAGGTATAATTAGATAATCTCAGGTAGTGAGGACAGAGCTGATGAACGCTAGATACCGACCCTACAATCCCGGTGAAGGCTATTTCACCCTCATCGACCCCGAAGACATCAAGAATCACAATCCCCTCCTGAAAGCAATCGATTCCTTCGTTGAAGACCACATTTCTGTGGAGGCATTTTCCTAGAGCGCCAGGAACGAGTTCGAAGGAGCCCCGGCAGTACATCCCAGGATGATGCTAAAGGTCATTTTCTAATCATATGCCTGGGGTATTTACTCCTCCAGGGAGATGGAAGACCGGATGCGGTGGGACCCCAACTATATTTATCTCAGTGCCAATCAAAGGGTCGACCACAGCACCATCTGTAACTTCATCCTGAAATACGGCAATGAAGTCAAGGCGGTCTTCTCTCGTCTGGTCTACGTAATGGCCAAGATGGGCTACGTCACCATGGACTTTATGGCCATAGATGGAACGAAGATAAAGGCTGATGCGGGTATGAAGTTCACCGGTAATGTCAGAGAGTTCCGACAGAAACGGGACAGGATTGAGAAGAAGATAGAAAAGATAATGTGTCATACCACGAACGAGTCAGAAGATAAAGCTCGCCGTGAGAAAAAGCTGGATGTCCTGGAGAAAGAAAAAGCCAGGATAGAATCCTTCCTTACTGAGGTGGAGCAGGAAAATACTCCTCTTAAAGTAAAAGTAAATCTGACCGATCGGGACTCCCGCATGGTCAAGGATAAGGATAGCAAATATATGGGCTACAACTGCCAGATAGCGGTGGACGATGAAAATGATGCCATTATCGGCACTGATGTATTCAATGAAGCCTCTGACAGTGGATTGCTGGGACCGATGATAGAGGAGGTAAGAGACCGAAGTGGGGAATCTCTAGATCGAACAGAAATTAGCGTGGATGCCGGCTATTTCAGCTCGGATAATATTCGATATTGTCATGAACAAGGACTGGATGTTTACCTACCCGAAGGCAAAGGTGAAGGCGGAGTCAGACAGTGGAAAGGAAACCTGATCAGAGGCCGAGATTGCCGACTGGAGATGGATGGTGATATCAAACGTCTGACGTGTCCCAGCGGGCAGGTCATGGAGACCACAGTCGCCAAGGAAGACCGGGGTAATTACTTTTACCGGTTCCGCCCCGATGCCAAGTTGTGTGAGGACTGCTCATCAAGAGCCAGGAGCTACCGGAATAACAGTAGCTACCGGGATTTCAGAGTCAAGAAGGAATATTTCGAAACCCTGGCATTAAGAGCCAGTATGACCGAAAAGCTATCAGGCGAACACGGGAAGCAGCGGATGA
>CAZCMK010000053.1:0-4266 GCA_964499775.1 uncultured Dehalococcoidales bacterium
AGGATATTATGGCCAATGGTGGATTTGACATAGTCATAGGCAATCCACCTTATGTTAGCAGTTTGGAGTTATCTAAAGATACCCAAGAAAAGACAAAAGGATTTTTTAAGGATAAATATGAATCAGCAATAGGTAATTTTGATCTATACATTTTATTTTTGGAAATAGCTATCGAATTGGTGAAAGATCACGGGTTCCTTTCATTTATAATACCGAATAAATTCTTAGTTAACGATTATGGCACTAAGATAAGAGAAATAATCCTGCAAAACAAAATAGTTGAAATATTAGACGTATCAGAGCTAGATGTCTTCAAAGACTCAGCTGTTTATCCAGTTATTTTGATCGTTAAAAAAGAAATAATTGATGAAGATGATAGCGTAAAAGTAGGGTATGCAGGAACTGAATGGACTAATATCTCATATAAAACTGGGAATCAAGTGAGATGGTTAAACACTGATAATAATATTATATCTCTAGGGTTTTCATCCGAAAAAGATAATCTACTCAGTAAAATTGAAAACTCTTCAACCAAACTCAAAGAGAGTGCAAAAGTACTATCTGGAACAACGGGTTTTGATTATACCAAATACGGGAAATTGATTTCAATTAATAAAGAGAAGAAACATATTAAATTCGTAGTAACTAGTAACATAGAACCTTATTATATTAACTGGGGTAAAAAAATTCATTACTTAAAGAAATCATTCCAAGGTGCTTATTTTAATGTTGAAAGTAAAGAAGTCTCTGAAGGCAGAAGACGCCTATATAAAAATAAAAACAAGATACTAGTACGTGGTATGTCGAAACGACTAATTGCGGGAATCGATTATGAAGGATTCGCTTTAGCAGTCGGTGTATATGCAATTACTAAAGCAGAATATGATAATCGTTATATATTAGGAATTTTAAATAGTAAGGTAATAGATTTCTATTATAAAGCAAAATTCGAATCAAAGCATCTAGCCGGAGGCTATTTATCGTTCAATGTAGGTCAACTTGAGCAAATCCCTATTTTTACAATTGACTTGAATATACCCACTCAAAAGAAACTACACGATGACTTAGTGGCACTAGTAGAAAAAATTCATGGACTATATAAAAGCCTAAATCCAATTCGAGACATCTACAGTAATGAGAGAGATGAACTTGTTAAAGAAATTGAAAAAACAGACAAGGAAATAAACAACCTAGTTTACAACCTTTATGGACTTACTGAAAAAGAACGTAAAATCATCGAGGAGGTAGCTTGATGCCTGAGGCTAAGATAGGGGTTATCGGGGGGACGGGGCTTGAGAATATCGAGGGGCTGGAGGATGTCGAGGAGGTCAATATCGACACGCCTTTCGGCAAGCCGAGCGACAGCATCATCACCGGCAGGCTGGAGGGTAAAGGGATTGCCTTCCTGCCCCGGCACGGAAGGGGACATTACATCTCGCCTACCGAGATACCTAACAGAGCTAATATCTACGCTATGAAATCGCTGGGCGTGGAGCACATCATAGCCTCCTGCTCGGCGGGTAGCTTCAAGAAAGAGATAGAGCCGGGACACCTGCTGATTCCCGACCAGGTTATCGACCGCACCCGCCTGAGAACGAACTCCTTCTTCGGTGAGGGGATAGTGGGTCATATCCCGTTTGCCGACCCTTTCTGCCCGGTATTGAGCAACGTCCTTTACGAAGCGGCTACGGAGACGGGGGCTACCGTGCATAACGGCGGGACTCTGGTGGTGATGGAGGGACCCGCCTTCTCCACCCGCGCCGAGTCCAGGCTTTACCGCTCCTGGGGAGCCGACCTTATAGGCATGACCGCGCTGCCCGAAGCCAAGCTGGCACGGGAGGCTGAAATCTGTTACGCTATTATCGGCTGCGTTACCGATTACGATAGCTGGTGGAAGAGCGCCGAGGCGATTACGGTGGACGTTATACTGGGCATCATGCACCATAACGTGGATACGGCTAAAGAGATAATAAAGAAGTCCGTCAACCGTATACCGGAGAAGCGGGACTGTCCGTGCCCTACGGCGCTTCAGACCGCATTCGTTACTGCTCCGGAGGTTATACCGGCGGAGCAGAGGAAAAAACTGGAGCTAATTATAGGGAAGTATATATAGTATAATTTTTATGACCCTCATCCCCCGCCTACCGTAGTTCAGGAGGGGCGGCGGGCAGGCCTGTATCCCCTTCCCCTTAAAAGGGGAAGGGGAGGGGTTTTTTAAAAGAGGGGCTAGCGCCCTTTTTAATACCCGGTAATATATATCGGTAAGTATAAATGGTAAAATTTATAATGCTTTACAAGGAAATTCTCCCGGCTGCCAAGTCCTGGCGGGCAGGTCGTCCGCCTGAGGCGGACTCAGAATGACAGGGATTTCTGGATTCCAGCCCGCCGCGGCGGGCTGGAATGACACATACATTTGTCATTCCGTGCTTGACACGGAATCCAGGAGGGTACACCAGAGGAGGATACTGGATTCCAGCCTACGCTGGAATGACAGAGAGAGCGGGAATAACAGAGAGAGTTTGAATGACAGGGATTTGTGGATTCCGGTGATTAAAACCGCTTTTAGAGGATGTAAATTATATATCTAAAAGGAGTATATTTTTAGTAATATGGCTGACTTAGAGTTCGGGTGTTTGCCGACGATAATAGGGAGTATGCCGCAGACCGACGCTGCTGAGGCGTGTGCGCAGATTACTCATTACCTGAAGGATATCCCCGCCTGGCCTCAGCTACCCCAGCGCACCTATCTGGAGAACATGTACGTCCAGTACAGCGAAGGATTCCCCGGAGCGGTGGTCGAGGAGGAGAACAAGAAAATATACATAGACCGCTCGCAGGACCTGGACAAGCCGCTGGAGCAGCTTTACGCCGCCTACCTGGAGAACGACTACAATAAATACCCCGTCAGCCCGGAATACGCCGCCGGACTGCACGCATTCCTGGGTATGGAGAACCTATCGCCACGGGCGGTCAAAGGGCAGGTAACGGGCCCGGTAAGCTGGGGGCTGACCGTGACCGACGCCGATAGAAAGTCGATTCTATATGACGATATACTCGGCGACGCCGTAGCCAGACTGCTCAGGCTCAAAGCCACCTGGCAGGAGAACGCCCTTAAAAAACTCTGTAAAAACACCATTATTTTCGTGGACGAACCGTATATGACCGCCTTCGGCTCGGCATTCATAGCCATTTCCCGTGAGAAGGTGATAGAGCTGCTGGAGGAAGTTTTCGGAGGGATTACAGGATTGAAGGGAGTCCACTGCTGCGGTAACACCGACTGGTCGGTTATTCTCGATACCAGCATAGATATCCTGAATTTCGATACATACAACTACGCCGAATCGCTTACCCTGTATCCCGCCGAGGTCAAAAAGTTCCTCGATAAGGGCGGGGCAATCGCTTGGGGGATTATCCCCAACGATGAGGAAGTGCTTGCAGGGGAAACTGTTGCCAGTCTTAAAGACCGCCTCGAAGAGGCGATGGCGCCCTTTACCAGGAACGGAGTGAGGTTCAATCAACTGGTAAAACAGGGAATGTTGACTCCGAGCTGCACGCTGACGCCGCTTTCCGTCGAAGGGGCTGGACGGGCAATGGAGCTGCTGGTTGAGCTATCCGACAACTTGAGGAGAAGGTACCTTTAAAAAGATGTATAATAATTTATTGTTATCCTCACCCCCTTTATCCCCCTCTCCTTTTTAAGGAGAGGGGGAGGATATGTTTTGAAGGGGCGGAGCCCCTTCAAACTACCCCGGTAAAAATGCCGTGTTAAGGAGAAACCTGGGGAGAACATTATGGCATATTGGATGAATGAACGTGAAGTCCCATCCGAATTATTGAAGTTAATAGACGTACCAGAAGTACCAAACGAATTTCGCGCAGAAGTTATGAGAGCAAAGGATGAAGTGGAAAATAACGGGGCTGTAAATTATCCTACGAAAGCAAGGATAGAGTATTACATACATAAATATCAAGAATTGTTAGAGAAGTTATTACAGGATGAGGAGTAGTAGCCAGAGTTAAGCAGAACCTTGTTTCATAATTTGGAGGATAAGTTAGCAATGGAGTGTAATATAGAGGAAAACAAGGCGAAATGTCCCTGCACTTACGCGTCGTGCTCGAGAAAGGGTAAGTGCTGCGAGTGCATTTCCTACCACCTACAGTTCGATGAGCTGCCCGCCTGTGTTTTCCCGTCCGAGGTGGAGAAGACCTATGACCGCTCTTTCAGGAAGTTCGTGGAGGTATACCAGGCAGGGCACAGTTAGTACT
>CAZCMK010000053.1:4366-12955 GCA_964499775.1 uncultured Dehalococcoidales bacterium
GACCGCTCTTTCAGGAAGTTCGTGGAGGTATACCAGGCAGGGCACAGTTAGTACTAAATTCAATAAAAGCAAGGAAATATGAACAAATCAAAAAAAGTCGCAACTCGTAAACACCGGACAAAAAAGAAGAAGCTGGAGGCAAAGAGGAAGGCGGAGAAAGCCTCAGCCTGAGAATTTGCCCCGGGGAACCAATGAAGCAGGTCCTTTTACTCACCGGCAGACCGGGGACGGGAAAGACCAGCCTTATCAAACAAGCAGCCTTAAGGATGAAGGATAAGGCCGGAGGGTTCTACACGGAAGAAATAAGAAGTCGGGGAACGAGGGAAGGTTTCAGGCTGGTTAGTCTGGACGGAGAGGAGACCGTGCTCGCCCACACCGGCATCCGCAGTCCTTACCGGGTTAGCAGGTACGGGGTGGACATCGAAGCACTCGACCGCGTGGGCGTGCCGGCACTCCGCAGGGCGTCAGGGAAGAACGGGCTGGTGGTCGTCGATGAAATCGGAAGGATGGAGCTGTTTTCTAAAACCTTCAGGGAAGCCGTTACATCGCTCATCGATGGCGGCGAGAGAGTGCTGGGGACGGTAATGCTGGCACCGGAGCCATGGACGGACGCACTGAAACGTCGTCCGGAGGTAAGTCTGATAAACCTGACGCGGGAAAGCTATGAGCGGGTACTGGCGGAAGTGCTGGACTGGCTGGAGAAAAATCACCCCTGAAACTGCTATAATATATACCGAAATTTGATTTTTAAGAGGACGAGAAGAGTTTTTATATGTCTGAATTGCCCGATATGGCTCAAGCGTTGACAGACCCCGCTGTTTATCCAGATACACCCCAGAAGGTAGACCTTATACAGACCCAGACTTCATATATTTTTCTCGCCGGCGGTTACGCCTATAAGGTAAAGAAGCCGGTAGACCTCGGCTATCTGGACTACACCACCCTTGAAAAACGCAAGTTCTACTGTCAGCGTGAAATAGAGCTCAACCGTCGGCTCTGCCCGGATATCTATATAGGTTTAGCGGAAATTACGGAAGATAAGGAAGGTTTCTCGATAGAGGGCAAGGGCAAGGTATGCGAGTACGCCGTAAAAATGCTGCGCCTGCCCCGGGAGTCAATGCTGAACGTGATACTCGCCGAAGGCAGGGCGACAGAGGAGATGATAAAAGCCATAGCCCGGAAAATGGCGGAATTTCACGGAAGCGCGGTGACAAGTGATACAATCAGCGATTTCGGCGACCTCGAAGCGATTATTACCAGTACCGAAGCGAATTTCATACGGACGATAAGGTACATCAGCACCACCATATCCCAAAAGAGCTACCGCAATATCAAGGACTTCATCAACGGCTTTATCGAGAACAATACCGCCCTATTCTATGAAAGGATTGTCGACGGTAAGATAAAGGACTGTCACGGGGACGTCCGGGCAACGCATATCTGTCTCGACGACGATATCTATATCTACGACTGCGTGGAGTATGATGACAGGCTGAGGTACTGCGATGTAGCCTCGGAAGTGGCTCTCCTGGCAATGGACCTGGACAGCTACGGCCGGGCAGACCTTTCCCGCAGCCTGGTCGATGCTTACACGGCTTTCAGCGGCGACGAAGACCTGTCGCAACTGCTGGACTTCTACAAATGCTACCGTGCATACGACCGGGGAAAGTATGAATGCCTTAAGTTTGATGACCCGAATATCACGGAGGAAGATATTAAAGAGGCTCAGGCTGAAGCAGCCGGATACTTCGAGCTTGCCGAGTCTTATACGGGAGAAAAATGAAAATAGAAATACGAGATATCAACGAACTGACTTTCGGGGACCTGCTTTCAGAGTGTAAAGGCTGTCTTTACTGGGAAGCCCCTGAAGAGTTCGGGAATGTCTCTACAGGAATAACAAACACCGAAGCTACTGAAATCAAGCGTAACTGGTTTATCACGACCAATGAAACGATGGGCAGTAGCGGCAAAATACTCTATGACGACGGCGAAGCAGCCGGATACGCTCAATATGCCTTTCCCCGATTTCTCGAGTGCGCCGCCGAATACGCCGAGGGACTGTTTCCGGTGAGTCCGGACGCAGTTTTACTTTCATGCCTTTATATCCGGGCAGGACACCAGAACAAAGGACTGGGGACAAAGCTGCTCCAGGCTGTACTCGAAGAGTTAAGGGAAAGGGGTTATAAGGCTCTGGAGACTTACGCCAGAGACGAGTCGGCCAGCAACTCCTCGGGTCCTACCGCTCTCTACCTGGAAAACGGTTTTAGAGCAATAAAGACGGGAAGATGGGGTAACAGAAGCTACTCCCTGATGAGGTATGAATTATCATGAGCCGCTTTCAAATCAGGCCGTTAAGCGATGATGACCGTGCCTGGGTAATTTCTCTACTCGAAGAGCAGTGGGGCTCGGTACGGTTCGTGACCCACGGGAGGCTTTTCAAAGCCGACGAAGACCCCGGGTTCGCGGCGATACGGGACGAAAAGCCGGCGGGACTGATAATGTACCATATCGAGGGCAAGCAGTGCGAGATAACGGTTCTTAACAGTCTGGTTGAGAGTGCGGGAATCGGCACCGCACTGATAGAAGCCGTCAGGGATACCGCCGTAAAGGCCGGATGCAAACGTCTCTGGGTGATAACGACCAATGATAATACGAAGGCACTGCATTTTTACCAGAAGAGAGGTTTTACGCTGGCGGCGGTATACCCCAATTCACTCGAAAAATACCGTGAAATAAAGCCGGAGATACCTCTCACCGGCATGGACGGCATCCCGCTCAGGGACGAAATCGAACTCGAACTCCTGATTTAAGGAGGAGCATATGCTGACAGGACTGCATTTTCTGCTAACCTATAGATGCAACTCGGAATGCGACCACTGTTTTTTATACTGTAGCCCGCGCTCCCAAGGTACTTTCACTCTTAGCCAGATTAGAAAGCTTCTCGACGAAGCGAGAAAAATCGGCACGATAGAGACGATATACTTCGAGGGAGGAGAGGCGTTTCTGTACTATCCGGTGATGCTGGAAGGTATCAGGATGGCGAGAAACGCCGGTTTCAAGGCGGGCGTGGTTACCAATGCCTATTTCGCCACGGACATGGAGGACATAAAGCTCTGGCTGGAACCTCTCGGTGAACTGGGGATTTCCGACCTCAGTATAAGCAACGACCCGTACCACTACGAGGACGAGAAGGACAACCCGGCAATACGCGCCCAAAAAGCGGCAAGGGAGCTCGGCATACCCGCCGCCGAAATACACATCGAGGAGCCGTCGGTAACAACGGAGGAAGGTCAGAAAAAGGGAGAGCCGGTAATCGGCGGTAGTACCATGTTCAGAGGCAGAGCCGTGGAGAAACTGATAAAGGGACTGCCTCGAAGGAACTGGCAAGAACTAAACGAATGCCTGCACGAAGAACTGGAGTCACCGAAAAGAGTCCACCTCGACCCTTACGGGAATGTCCACATCTGCCAGGGGCTCAGCATGGGCAACGCGTGGGAAACACCGCTATCGGAACTGGTCAAAAATTATGACGCTGCTTCCCACCCGATATGCGGACCGCTGATAAGAGGAGGTCCGGCTCTATTAGCGAAAGAGTACGGGGTCGAGCACGAAGACGAATACGTGGACGCATGTCATTTCTGCTATCTAACCCGGCTGGCGCTGCTGGAGAGGTTTCCGCAGTACCTAGCACCGAGGCAGGTATACGGGCTGGTATAAATTTTGTTTGCATTTGGTTGATTACACTGTCATTGCGAGTCTGCCTGAGGCGGACGAAGCAATCTCTAGAAAATTATATAGATTGCTTCGTCGTCCGCCCAAGGCGTTCGCCCAAGGCGAACTCGCAATGACAAAGCAAACCAAAATCGAATAGAACTCTGAAATAAACCTGCGGAAAACCGTATGCGATTTGTGCTATTATAGATAGGTTTTTTTTCATAATAATTTATTCGGGCGAATTTTGCGGTATAAACTATGGTAAAATACTGACTCAGATATACGATACGAGGAAATAAGCAGAAAAATGGACAGACCGGGAAGACCTTCTACGGAAAAAAGAAAACAACATCCTCTGCACGGGCAGTTTAACGGCGAGGTACCCTGGCTGGACGGATGCAAGGAGTACGGGCGAGATACCTGCCTGGACTGCCCCGTGCCGCTGGAGAAATGCCCTGCCCAAAATCCCAGGCTCAATAAGGGCGGCAGACCGAAGGGAAGCAAAAAAGGGACAGACTCCCAATCAAATGAACCCTGAAAAGATAAATTAAATCCAGGCAGCAGACCAACGAACCATAAACAAGGAGCAATAGATGACTTCCAGTAAGAATTATGATGTTAAAGACCCATCGCTGGCTTCAGCCGGCAGGCAGCGGATAGAGTGGGCTGCCCGGGAAATGCCGGTGGTGAAGACTATCCGCGAGAGGTTCTCAAAAGAGAAGCCATTAGCCGGCGTACGGATTTCCGGCTGCCTACACATCACCACGGAAACGGCTAACCTCGGCCTGGCGTTAAAGGACGGAGGAGCGCAGCTATATCTCTGCGCCTCCAATCCGCTGAGCACCCAGGACGACGCCGCCGCTGCGCTGGTGGAGTATGGCATTCCCACATTCGCCATTAAGGGAGAAGATGAAGTAACCTACTACCAGCATATCACCTCCGCACTGGACAACAAGCCTCAACTCACGGTGGACGACGGCGCCGACCTGGTCACGACCCTCCACACAAAGAGAAGCGAACTAATCGAGGGGGTTATCGGCGGTACCGAGGAGACCACCACCGGCGTGATAAGACTCCGCAGTCTGGCGAACGAGGGCGGACTGAAATACCCCATAATCGCCGTAAACGACGCCCAGACGAAATATCTTTTCGATAACCGCTACGGCACAGGACAGAGCACTCTGGACGGCATCACGCGGGCTACCAACGTACTCTGGGCGGGCAAGAAGGTTATTGTCTCCGGCTACGGCTGGTGCGGGCGAGGTTTTGCCATGAGAGCAAAGGGGATGGGGGCGCACGTAATCGTGACCGAGGCGCAGCCGGTACGAGCCCTGGAAGCGGCGATGGACGGCTTCCAGGTGATGCCGCTGATGGAGGCAGCAAGGACGGGCGATATTTTCGTCACCATGACCGGCGATAAACACGTAATCGACGAGTCCCACCTCAAGGTAATGAAGAGCGGGGCTATTGTGGCGAACAGCGGTCATTTCAACGTGGAGATTAACATCCCGGCACTCGAAAAAATGTCCAAAAACAAGCGTGATATACGTCCGTTTGTCGACGAGTACGAGACGAAGGACGGACGCCTCCTTTACCTGCTGGGCGAGGGAAGGCTGATTAACCTGGCGGCGGCGGAGGGTCACCCGGCGAGCGTCATGGATATGAGCTTCGCCAACCAGGCGTTATGCCTGGAATATATGGTAAAAAACAAGGGAAAGCTGGAACTGAATGTCCATTCGGTGCCCGTGGAAATCGATAAGCAGATAGCCAGGTTAAAACTGGACTCGATGGGCATAAATATAGACACCCTGACAGCAGAGCAGGAAAAATACCTGACAAGCTGGCAGGAGGGAACATAGAAGGGAGATAATATGACCAATAGATTCAGCAGCTCAACCAAATATTTGCTGACCTCGGAATCGGTAACCGAGGGACACCCGGATAAGGTGTGCGACCAGATATCGGACGCAATTCTGGACGCAATAATGAAACAAGACCCGATGGGCAGGGTAGCCTGCGAGGTCGCCACCACCACGGGTCTCGTGGCAGTGCTGGGAGAAATCACCACAGACTGCTACATAGACGTTCAGAAGCTGGTGCGTGAAGTGGTGTATGATATCGGCTACAGCAATCCGGAATACGGATTCGATTCCAAGTCCTGCGGCGTCCTGAACGGAATCAAAGAGCAGTCCACCGACATCGACATGGGCGTCAGCCGGTCGCAGGAAGCCAAGACAGGCGCCGGCAAGGACGACCTGGATAAAATAGGAGCCGGCGACCAGGGGATGATGTTCGGTTTCGCCTGTACCGAGACACCGGAGCTGATGCCAATGCCCATTTCACTGGCACACAAGCTGTGCCGCCGCCTGGCAGAGGTAAGAAAAGACGGCACTCTTCCTTATCTACGTCCCGACGGCAAATCGCAGGTAACGGTTGAATATAACAAGGGCGTCCCGCAGCGCGTTACCAGTGTGGTTATCGCCGCACAGCACGACGACACCGACCGCGCGAAAATGGAGAAGGACATAATGGAACAGGTTATAAAACCGATAATTCCCGCCTCGCTGATGGATAACGAGACCAAATACTACGTTAACGCCACGGGGCGGTTCGTTATAGGCGGGCCGGTATCCGATACCGGCTTCACCGGACGCAAGATACTGGTGGATACCTACGGCGGCATCGCCCGGCACGGCGGCGGCGCTTTCTCCGGCAAAGACCCGACCAAGGTAGACCGCACGGCTACCTATGCCGCCCGGTACATCGCCAAGAACCTGGTTGCCGCCGGACTCGCCGAGCGGCTGGAAATCCAGCTTTCCTACGTTATCGGCGTCGCCCACCCGCTGTCCGTCTCAATCGAGACCTTCGGGACAGCCAAGGTAGATGAGGAGGTTATAGAAGGGCTGGTAGCCAAGCATTTCGACCTGAGACCGGGGGCGATTATCCGCGACTTCAACCTGCGGCGTCCCATTTTCAGGCAGCTTGCCGCCTACGGACACTTCGGGCGCGACGACCTGGACCTTCCCTGGGAGAAGACGGACAAAGCCGATATACTCAGGAAAGAGGCGCTGGGGTAAAAAGGGAGACCTGTCATTCTGAAGGAGTCCGCCATAGGCGGACGACTGAAGAATCTCATCGTTTGAGATCCTTCGCCCGCCTGAGGCGGACTCAGGATGACAGTAAGTGTAAAAAGTGATGGGGTTGTAAGCCAATTTTCTGAATTCTGGTCCCTATTATATAGGAACTGCTTAACAACCAATTATATGAACAAGCAATATTATGTTTATATCATAACCAATAAATCGAAAAGGGTGCTTTATACCGGTGTTACCAGCGACCTGAAAAAGAGGATTTACGAGCATAAAAACAAACTGGTTAAGGGATTTACCAGTAGGTACAACATAGAAAAACTAGTGTATTATGATATTTGTGAAGATATAGAGAGTGCTATTCTTAGAGAGAAGCAAATCAAGGGATGGTTAAGGAAGAAAAAGATTGCACTTATTGAGTCGATAAATCCTGAGTGGAGGGATTTATCTGTAGAAATTGATTAGATTGGAATGTCATTCTGAAGGAGTCCGCCGTAGGCGGGCGACTGAAGAATCTCACGGATGAGATCCTTCACTACGTTCAGGATGACAGTAGTAGCAGAGGGCGAGAGGGTGCAAAGCCCTCTTTGTTAAAAAGTAAAAAGATTTATTTATTCGTAATAATCAATTGAGGAAGTTGTTATGAATGGGTGGCTATATGGGCTTTTTGCTCTTTTAGGTGTTCTTGCTGGTGGCTTATTCTCATATTTAATTATGAGGAAGCAGCTAAACCAACAGGATAAAATTGATTCGCGTCAGTGGCAACGAAACGTAAGAAGTGAACCACTACTTAAATTAAGAGAAGAATTAGCTATGATGGCTACAAAAAATGGCAGAGTGGTTAGAGCTGCTAAATGGTTAAACTCAAATACTGGTGTTAAAATCGGAGCGGAAGTAAAAGGATGGGTAGACAGTACTATAAAAGACTGGAATAGCTATTATGACACAGGCGTATTTGAGCAAGCATTGTTTAGAATCGAAGACAAGGACATCGCAGATAAGGTCAAACAACTTGAATTAAAGTACAAAAAAGCATTTATAAAGAACGTTGGCTGGGAACACCTTTCAGATGCAGAATTTGAAGATTTCAAAGATAACGTCAGAGAAATTCAATCACTAATAAATAAACGACTGGAGGACCTATAACTTATATAAACAGTGAATTTCAAGAGTAACGAAGACTCTTGAAATTCCGTATCTCCCCCTCTCCTTTGAAGAAGGAAAGGGCAGAGCTTTATGGTAAGTGAACAAATCGTGTCTAGTATCTTAAAAATAAAATACGGTAAGGAGCACGAAAATGAAGAAATGCTATCTGGTTCTTTCCTTCCTTACAATTATGTTGCTAGCTGTTAGTTGCGGAACAACTGCACCGCCATTAGGTTATCAAGTCTTGCGGGAGTGGGATATACCAGCAGGTGGTATCGGAATGGACATCTTGGTATCTGAAACCGCTACTAAAGAGGAGGCTTTAGCCCTTGCCAATTATCTCAGGTCTGAGTACTCCTATAAAGGAAACCTTTTCATATCTATCTATGATTCAAAAGAAGCCCAATCCAGCAACTTTCAAGGTGTTATGTCGGATGAGGAATTTCGTAAGCATTTCCTTGTTCAAATTACCCGAAATAAAATAACTGGTTATGATGAAATTGAATGGCTGGCAACAGAACGAGGTTACTAGAGATAAAGAATCACTCCCCCTTGATTTGAAGGAGGAGGATGCCAAAGGAGAGTTTAAGAGGGACGGAGTCCCTCTTATATAAAACTCCCCCTTCCCCCTTCGTAAGGG
>CAZCMK010000054.1:0-4221 GCA_964499775.1 uncultured Dehalococcoidales bacterium
GAGGAGCAAAGCAAGCAGGCAGAGGAAGCAATCCGTCTGCAGGAGGATAATTACAGGAGACTTGCAGAAAGCATCAGTGACCTCTTCTTTGCTTTCGATAAAGATTTGAAATATACCTATTGGAACAAAGCAAGTGAAGAGCTCACCGGAATCCCTGCTAAAGATGCGCTGGGAAAACACCTGTATGACATTTTCCCTGACGACGAGCAAACGCAAAAAGCAGAAAAGGCTTATCTTCAGGCACTGAAAACCGGACAGCCGCAGTACTTTGACAACGAATACCGTCTTGGAGAGAGAGGCTATTTCTTTGAAATCAGCGCCTATCCTTCGGCTGAGGGTCTTTCTGTTTTTGCTAAGGATATCACCGAGCGTAAACAGGCAGAGGAAGCCCTTGCCGATGAAGCCACTCGACGGCGTATTCTTATAGAGCAGTCCAGGGACGGAATTGTCGTCCTTGACCAGGATGGTCATGTTTTTGAGGTTAACCAGCGTTTTGCCGAGATGATCGGTTACACTATGGAGGAATCTTTAAAACTGGATGTGTGGGATTGGGAGTACTTATACTCGGCTGAACAGGTTGCTGAAATGCTCCGCACTGTTGATGAGAAGGGAGACCATTTTGAAACGAGGCACCGCCGTAAAGACGGCAGTACGTACGATGTTGGGATAAGCACGAATGCCGCCACGTTCGGCGGGCAGAAGCTGATTTTCTGCGTATGCCGTGACATCACGGAGCGTAAATTATCTGAGGAAAAGCTGGCTGAATCGGAAAAGCTGTATTCAGATATTGCTAATAGCGTTGCAACCGGTATTTACATCGTGCAGGATAGGAAATTCGTATTTGTTAACGAGAGCTTCTGTAAGATAACCGGCTATACGGAAAAACAGCTTATCGGCATGGACTCTTTTAAACTGGTATATCCCGACGATAGAGAAATGGTCAGGAGAAAAGCTGTCGGGATGTTAAAAGGACTGTCCGGACAGGGTTATGAGTACCGCAGTGTCACCAGGAGTGGAGAAGTGCTGACAATTTATGAAACGGTCACTCCTATTCAATATCAGGGGAAACGGGCTGCCCTGGGCAGCTATATGGATATTACAGAACGCAAGCAGATAGAGGAGCAGCTTATCGTTACGGATAGACTTGCCTCGGTCGGTGAGCTTGCCTCTGGCATTGCCCATGAGCTGAATAACCCTTTGACCGGTGTAATAGGGTTTTCGGATTTACTTATGACAAGAGAGGATGTCCCGGAGGATATAAGGGAAGACCTGACCATTATCAACAGGGAGGCTGTGCGTGCCAGCCAGGTAGCCAGGCATTTACTTACCTTTGCCCGAAAGCACCCGGACGAAAAGCTGCCTACCTACATTAACAATATAATCCGTCTTGTTCTGGAGCTGCGTGAATATGAACAGAGAGTGAACAATATCGTGGTAAAGGCTGAATTGGCAGATGACTTACCCCCGGTATTGGCGAATGACTTTCAGCTCCAGCAGGTCTTCCTGAATATTATCATCAACGCCGAACATTTTATGATCAAGGAGCACGGAAGGGGTACCCTTACCATTATCACGGAACAGGAAGGAGACATCGTTAGGATTACTCTTACCGATGATGGTCCCGGTATTGCTCACGACCACCTGTCACATATTTTCGACCCGTTCTACACCACCAAAGAGGTAGGTCAAGGAACCGGGCTGGGTTTGAGTATCTGTTATGGAATAATCACCGAACACGGGGGTAAAATATACGCCGAAAGTAAGCTGGGCAAGGGAGCTACCTTTACAATCGAACTGCCTGTGCTCGAAGAAGAATAATGAGAGGTAGAAATGCCTGAAGAAGAAAAACGTAGAGTCCTTGTTGTTGATGATGAACCGGCAATATGTGCCGTATGTAAAAGAGTGCTGACCAAAAACGGATTTGAAGTTGATATTGTCAACGATGGTGAGACTGCGGAAAAGTCAGTCGAAGAACAGACATATGACCTGTTGCTGGTGGATATCAGACTCCCGAAAGAGAGTGGTATAGAATTCTACGTATGGTTAAAGCAGGTATATCAATTGATTGCTAAACGGGTAATATTTATGACGGGGAGCGTGATGGGCGGTGACGTGGCGACCTTCCTGAAGCAAAGCGCCCAACCTTACCTGTTTAAACCGTTTCGACCTGATGAGCTGGTAAATGCGGCGGAAGAATTCTACAATAATTCCAGATAATAGCCCGGTAATTATCCGTATCATCAGGAATCCTTATATTTTCCCCCGATAGTCCCGGATTCAATCCAGACAATAGCGCAGTTATTATCTCCTCCGGCTGTGTTCAAGTTTGACAGGTGTTTGCTTTACCTTCCATAATTTCTGATAACAGGATGTCCCTGTATAGAATGGAGGTAAGTAATTAAATATGGATTATACGGTGCTTGGTAATATGGGTTTGAAGGTATCCAAGATGGGTCTGGGTTGCGGCGGCCCCAGCCGAGTCGGGAAAGGGACCGGAAAAACCGATTCGGAATCGATTACCGTTGTTAAAAAAGCCCTGGAGTCCGGTATCAATACTATCGATACCGCGGAGATATACGGCACGGAGGAAATAGTTGGCAAAGCCATTAAGGGTACCGACCGCGCTTCTCTGGTTTTATCGACCAAGAAAACGATATCCGAAGGCATTACCGGGGAACAGGTACAAAACAGCCTTGAACAGAGCCTGAAACACCTCGGTACCGATTACGTGGATATCTACTACCTTCACGGGGTGGTTCTCAAGGACTACGATTATCTCGTATCGGAAATCGTCCCGGTCCTTCAGAAAATGCGCCAGCAGGGTAAGACCCGTTTCATCGGGGTAACGGAAATGTTCAATGCCGACCAGGGACATGCCATGCTGCAGCGTGCTTTGCAGGATGATATCTGGGACGTGATGATGGTCGGATTCAATATGCTCAACCAGTCCGCCCGTGACCGCGTCTTTGCCAAGGCGATGCAGAAGAATACGGGAATCGTTATCATGTTCGCCGTCCGCCTGGCACTCAGCAGGCCGGAAAGGCTCAGGCAGGTTGTCGGAGAGCTGATAGAGAAGAAGCAGTTGAACCCTGATGATATCGATATGGATGACCCGCTCGGTTTTCTTGTTCATGAAGGCGGCGCTGTCAGCATAACTGATGCGGCTTACCGTTTCTGTCATTACGAACCGGGGACTCACGTTATCTTTTCCGGCACGGGAAACCCGGCTCATCTGGGGGTGAATGTCGAGTCATTCGCCCGGCCTCCCCTTCCGGAGGAGGACATGGTAAAATTGAAGTCTATTTTCCGTAACGTCGATTCCGTTACGGGTCAATAAGGCTACTGGTAACGCCTCAGATGAAATATTCGTTATCATCCGCGAGTAATTATAATGACATTGTACTGGATAGGGAGGACTTTATGAGCAATGGCAAAACCGTTTTAGGTCTGGTAGGAAGCCCGGGAACGGACGGACTGACCAACCGGCTGGTGAGCAGCGCCCTAGAGGGTGCCGCCAGGGCGGGAGCGACTACGGAACTGGTACAGATGTCCGAGTACGTCGTTAATGCCTGTAAAGACTGTCTGCCCTGGGTCTGCGCCGATAACCTCAAATGTACCTATAAAGACGATAACCTGGAATTTATAAGTGAGAAACTGCTCAACTGCGACGGGCTGGTATTCGGCACTCCCGTGTACTGGGGCGATTCCACGGCCATGGTAAGAATGCTGATTCTGAAAATATTCAGGATATATGCCCGGACTCAGCCTCTAGCCGGTATCCCCGCCTTTGGAATAGCTATCGCCGGCGGTAGCGGCAACGGATTGGTCTCCGGACTTCGTCCTCTCTACCATTTTTTCAGGATTATGTGGATGAGGGCTATCGAGCCGCTGCCGGTAACTCGTTTCGACCTCGAACAGGCTGTTAAAGGTGCGGCGGAGTCAGGATTTCGACTGGCAAAGATGGAAAAAGAACCTTTCAAAAGCAGGGACGACCGTGATTTCTGGTACGACTGCCTGCCGTACCTGGCTGATACCAATGCGGAAGAGCGGCGGCTGCTTGCCGCCCTGGCTTACCGGGCGGTCCCGGAGGAGAGTAAAGCTGAAGTGCAGGGTGACTGGACCAGGGCTGATATCCTCTCAGCCTCCGGTCGCACTCTTGAATCAATGACTGAAATCAGCAGGATTATCGATTCCTCCAGTGAAAAGATAGGCGGAGAATAG
>CAZCMK010000054.1:4321-12205 GCA_964499775.1 uncultured Dehalococcoidales bacterium
AGGAGCTGTTGATTTCTTGAAATTAACCGGCGGATGGTTTTAAGATAGCGGAATATGGATATACACGATATTTTAACCGATTTTAAACTGGAGACTCCGGAGACGATAGATAAGGCTACTCACGCTGTCTCGGTTCATATCGGGTGGTTGAACTGGAGTAGTGTTGGAGACGAGTCCTTTTCCAGGCTCGTGGAGCATCTGGATGCACGAAAGATAGCGGAGTTTGAAAGACCGGGAGATTTTTATAACTTTATCACCTACCGCGAGCACAGTCTTACCTATATCGACGAAAAAGGTATCCGGAGCACGGAATTCCCGAATACCAGAATCTATTATGTAAAGAGAACGGACCCGTTGAACGACCTTGTCCTGGTTAATCTGCTGGAGCCCACCCAGTTCGGAGAAATATATGTGGACAGGGTCATCGGTCTATTAAAAAAGTTGAATGTGGTGAGGTACCAGGTCATGGGAGCGATGGGCAGTCCCGTCCCCCATACCAGACCCATAAGAATCATCGGCAGAAGCAGCGACCCCCGGCTCTCTGAAAAGCTTACGGAAATGGGTGTCCGCCAGACACTTGGCAGGCAGTACCAGGGACCGACGAGCATACTGAACTCGGTATCCGCCAGGCTTCAGGATGAAGGTATTACCACCGTTAATATAATGGCGAATATGCCCTCGCATTTAAGCCTGCAGGAACCGGATTATACCGGCGTCTATAGCGTTCTGAGTGTTATCTCCAGGCTGGAAGAGATTGATATTCCACTCGAACGTCTCAGGTCTGCGGGCAAGCGGCAGTATGACAGGATAAATAAGGAAGTAAGTCAATCTCAGAGCCTGTTAAGCCTTTCGAAAGAACTCGAAGAAATCTACGACCAGGATGAAGAAAAGATAGTTGATGAGACTATCCAGCTTCCACCCAATATCCAGAAAGCCATCGATGAAGCCCTCGGCAAAGAATAGGGTTTAGTCTCCACCGGACAGTCCTCACACGTCTCCGGCACTGCTCTAATCTGGTAAATTCAGACTTATTCTGCCTGACCCGGTAGGTCGCAGTCGACACAGAGAGTCTCAAGGGGAAGTCCAATCGCTTCAGCCAGTTCCTGGACCGTCGTGTGCTCCAGACTGTCAATCCCCAGGAACTCCACCCTTTCTTTGATAGAAGGAATCCGGGTAGCTAGAAGCTCTCCTTTACGGATTGTTTTCCCCCACTGGCAGTATGAGACCGAATCCGGATTGGAAATCCTGACATGAATTTCACCGATATTCAAAGCCCTGAGCTTGGGCACCAGATTTCTCTCGGTCTGAGTGCCCCTGCGGATAGAATCGTCACATACTACCATCTTCTTACCCTGATAATTCTCTCCGCTTCTTAGCTGTTTGATATGGGCTTCTAAATCTCGCTCCTCCTGACTCGAGCGAGGATAGCTTCTTCCCGCGTAAGGATACTTTATTAGAACTTCGTCATATTCGGGGACTCTGTTAATATTCCCTTCGTTTATCTGCCGGCAGAACTCCTGATGATACCCTATTCCGCAGAACCTGCCGGAATCGGGAACGGGAACGACGACATCCGGGATAAAGCCTCTATCTATATCGCGCCGGGCTAAAATAGCTCCCAGTCTTTTTCTTACCAGTGTAACGGGCACACCTTTAAATACTGCGTTGGGGAAATTTGTATAGACCCAGACAAAAGTACATATCTGACTTTTAATGTCCGGCATTTTCCCTTTCAGTTCTGCTTTACCGTCCTTAAGCAGAAATATTTCACCCGGCTCCACGTCTCGCTGATAGCTGAATCCCCAGTTCTCAAAACCTACCGGGTCTGTGGTGGCGGCTACAGCTCCCGCTTTTTCACCGATAATTAGCGGCCAGCGTCCGCTGGGGTCGCAAACGATATATATCCCCTCAGGGGAAAGAATTGACAGAGAATAAGCCCCCTCTATTTCGTCATTCATTTTCAGAATCCCGTCTAGGAAACCGTCTCCATGGGCAATCAATTTGGTAATGATTTCTACGTCCGTTCCACCCCAGGCGAAAGTATGTCCTTGATTTTTATATCTATCTACTAACTCAGCCCGATTAATTATGTTGCCCGAATAACAGACTGCGTATTCACCCACTTTTGAATCCACCAGAATAGGCTCTCTGTTGTCACCGCAGTATCCTATACCCATCGTTCCTTCGAGACCCGCCATGTCTTGGTTAAAGGTTGGTCTGAACAGACCGCGATGAGTCCGGATATTTATTTTATCCCCGTTATAAGTTGCCAGTCCCGCGTAATCTTCACCCAGGTGTTGCTGGTAAAATGTCAGCCAGAAAAGGTCGTCCAGAAAATTACCTTTATATTCTTTGGGGTCAACGCTTAATGCAATAAATCCGGGCATCAATATCCTCCTGAGTTAATATTATGTGACATTCAGAAACGCCAGTCATCAATGATTATAGCCCAAACATGGCAGGTAGTGGAATCACTAAATATGAAAAAATTAATTAGTTCGGAATTTACCCGGAATAGGAATACTGAAGTTTAGTTCATGGTTTATAAATCGAGGGTAAAACCTGTAGAATAAAGGGGTTAACATAACTGAGCAGTAAGGTAAAACCCTTATACCACGCCGCCGGTTATCGGCTATACTATTCTTTTGTCGTAAACCGGAGAACGCCCCGACCTGGAAGCTGCGGTAATAAACCTGAATAAAGCTGTCCTGTATGTCTGTTTGAGATTGGCTACAGGTCCTTGATTTCGTTCAGGATTTCAATAATAGCATGCTTGCCGTCACGGAAAAACATCATGGTCTTGTCCATGTAGAACAGGGGGTTATCGACTCCGGCGAAACCGGGAGAAAGACTGCGCTTTATTATTATTACGCTTTTAGCTTTGTCCACATTGAGGATGGGCATTCCGTAGAGGGGACTATCGGTAATATTGCGGGCGGCAGGATTGGTTACATCGTTAGCCCCTATAACTACTGCCACGTCCGTTCGCTCGAAATCTGCATTGATATCGTCGATGTCATAGAGTTTATCATAGGGCACGTTAGCCTCGGCTAGCAGTACATTCATGTGTCCCGGCATTCTGCCCGCCACCGGATGGATGGCATACTTGACATCCGTGCCCCTCTGCTCGAGTACGGTGGCAAGCTCGGCTACACAATGCTGCGCCTGTGACGTTGCCAGACCGTAACCGGGTACGAAAATTACGGACTTGGCATACCCGATTAGTGTGGTTACATCTTCCGGTGTTGCCTCGCGGACTATCTTCTCACCCTCCACGCCCTCCACGCCGGCGGTTTGTACTACGGCGCCGAACGCACCGAACATGACATTGCCAAGAGAGCGGTTCATAGCCTTGCACATAATCCGCGTCAGTATAAAGCCGGCCGCCCCGACCAGAGCTCCGCTAATAATCAGGAACATGTTACCCAGCACGAACCCGGCAGCGCATCCGGCCAGTCCGGAATACGAGTTCAGCAGCGAAATGACCACCGGCATGTCCGCACCGCCGATAGGTATCACAAGAAGGACGCCCAGAATCAGGCAGACCGCGATAAGGACTAAAAAGACGGCGATATTTCCCGGAGAGACTATCAGATAAATTATCATTGCCAGCACGGCGAGGAATATGACCAGGTTCCATATATTCTGCATGGGGTAAGTAATGGGTCGGGACTTGACCAGTCCCTGCAGCTTGCCGAAGGCAATCATGCTGCCAGAAAAGGTGACGCAACCTATAAGAATGGTGATAACGATGGTTACGGAATTCTGTATGGTGAAACCCTCGGCGAGGTTTACATACCTAAAGAACTCGGCGGCAGCGATAAGTAAAGAGCCCCCGCCGCCGAAACCATTGTATATGCCTACCATCTGGGGCATGGCCGTCATTTTAACGGTTCGGGCAACCACGCCGCCGATGATACCTCCGATGGCAATGCCGATTAATATCATCGTGTAATTCAGTACTTCCTTCAGGAGCAGGGTAATCACGATGGCAATCAGCATTCCGGTGGCGGCGAGGACATTCCCCACCCTGGCGGTCTTCGGCGTACTCATACGCATGAGGCCGATGATGAATAAAACGGCGGCGACTAGATATGCTATTAGACTATAAACCGGTATATCCACTATCTATACTCCTATCATTCTTTCTTGAACATGGCCAGCATACGGTCGGTCACCGTAAAGCCGCCGACTACATTGATGGTAGCCATAATTACGGCAATCATACCTAGAATCGTGCTCGGGTTTGTTTCGGTCGGTCCGGTGACCATCATTGCTCCAATCAGGCAAACTCCTGAGATTGCGTTGGCACCGGACATAAGCGGTGTGTGCAGAATAGGCGGTACCTTGGTGATAACCTCATACCCGGCAAACATGGCAAGAACAAATACATATAAGAGAAATATCATATCTTGGCCCATAGCAGTGCTCTCCTTTTAACCAACAATGTCCTTATACCTGCCGCATACCTCACCCTGATGAGTAACACAGCAATCTTTGATAATCACGTCTACGAAATCCAGGTCCAGTTTGCCATCCCTTATCATCAGCAGCAGTAGACCGGATATGTTTCTTGAGTAAAGCTGGCTTGCTTGCATTGCCATGTCACCGGGCAGGTTCAGCGGTCCGCAGATAATAACCCCGTTTTTAACCACTTCCTTACCAGGCTCGGTAAGCTCGCAGTTGCCGCCTGTTTCCGCGGCAAGGTCAACAATCACGGAACCGGTCTTCATTCCGCTCACCATCTCTTTTGTAATCAGGACAGGAGCGGCTCTGCCCGGAACAAGGGCGGTAGTGATGACTAAATCCGCTGTCTCGGTATGCTTTTGAATCAGTTCCCTTTCCCGCTGCTGGGTATCTTCAGAAAGCTCCTTGGCATAGCCGCCAGCGTCCTCGGCGTCTTCAGCGATTTCTTCAACCTCGATGAAGGTAGCCCCGAGGCTTTCGACCTGTTCTTTAACTACCGGGCGGACATCGAAGGCTTCAACCACAGCGCCGAACCGGTGTGCCGTTGCGATGGCTTGCAGGCCGGCAACGCCGGCGCCGAGTACCAGCACTCTGGCAGGCGGTATGGTTGCGGCAGCAGTCATCATCATGGGCATGTATTTGCCCAGCTTATTGGCACCGACTAAAACGGCTTTATATCCCGATATCGAACTCATAGAAGAAAGTGCGTCCATTCTTTGAGCGCGGGCGATACGGGGAATTGCATCCATGCTGAAGGCTGTAATCTTTTTCTGTGCCAGTCTTTTTAACAGTTCATGGTTGACCAGAGGCTGCAGGCAAGCAATGAGCACCGAACCTTCGGATATCATATCCAGCTCATCCTTGCCCAGAGCTTCATTTAATACGGGTTGTTGTAACTTGAGGATAACATCGCTGCTGCCGTATAGAGCAGTGGGTTCGGGCACCATGGTACAGCCGGCTTTCTCATACAAGCTGTCGGGCAGAGATGCCGCTTCACCGGCACCCGATTCAATCATTACTTCCGCCCCGGCTTCTATCAGCTTGGCAACTCCATCCGGAGCTAAGGCTACCCGGTGCTCGCCCGGGACTATCTCTTTAGGAACTCCTACCTTCATATATCGCTCCTCAAGACTTATTTATCTAGATATGGACATGGCAATATACAGACCATTATCAAACACGTAGTGTCATGCCGGTTGATTCTGGGAATACTTACGACCGTAGCAACAATGAAGCCGAGCCAGCTAATTCCGGGATATTACAGAATTTTAGAGTGATGCAACTCAAGGTTCGCTTCTCCGGTTGTCGGGTATCTCTCCATTACTGATTCTAACTCTGAAAATGAGGCATGTCAAATATTGGTTCTATAAGTGCTGTTTCTGGTTGATTCACTGTCATTGCTTCGTCCGCCTCAGGCGGACTCGCAATGACAATACCAACCAAAACCAAATTGAACCCGGCGAAATGCCGGTTGTGGTAAATACTTTATAAAAACCAGAGGGGTACCGTTCGGTACCCCTCTGTAGGTGATTGTTATGTACTATACGTTACTTGACCATTTCCTTTATGGCGGCGATTGCAGCATCCTTGTCATAGCCGTACTTTTTACGCTGCTCCGGACCGCTGCCGAACCCGGCGTATACCTGTGGAATGCCGAGGCGCTTGAATTTCTTCGGGTAAATGCCTTCGTCCGCGAACAGGTCAGCAATTGTGCTTGCCAGCCCGCCCTCCATGAGGTGGTCTTCAAGAATGAGGATGTTGCCCGTTTCCTTTACTGCCTGGATAACTAGGTCTTTGTCAAGAGGTTTTATGGAATACATATCTACGACGCGGACATCGATTCCTTCTTCTTCCAGTTCATTTGCCGCTTCGATAGACTCGAACACCATTTCCCCGTGAGCGATGATTGTGGCATCCTTACCCTCACGCGGGGTGAGCCCCTTCCCGATTTGGTACTCGATGTCGCCCGGCTCATAAAGAATGCGGTCCTGTTTGCCCTGGGCGAGGCGGATATATAACGGGTGCGGGTAGTCCATGCTTAAGATAAGGATATCCCGTATCATGTTCGGGTCGCCTATCGAGAGGACCGTCATATTGACCATCGATTTCATGATGGCGATGTCTTCCATCGCGTTGTGGGTCGAGCCGCCGCCGGATGTCAGACCGCCGCCCGTTCCGATGAAACGTACCGGCAGGTCCTGGTAGGCGATGTCCGTCCGGTTCTGTTCGCAGGCTCGCATGACCATGAACGGAATCATCCCCGTGATGAACGGGATATTACCCTCAAGGGCGAGACCGGCGGCGATTCCGGCTAAATTCTGCTCCGCGACGCCGACATCGATAAACCGGTCGGGGAATTCTTCTCTAAACGCTGCCAGTGAGCCGCCGGTATCGGCTGCCAGACCCCATACGTTGTCATGTTTCTGAGCTAACTCATGTATGGTTCCGCCGACAACGGACCTTGCAGATGCAAAACTACCGAAGTTCATTGTCATTCTCATTATGCTGCACTCCTTTCTATCGCACAGGCTTCCTCGACCTCGGCGATTGCTTTTTCCATGTCCTCCGTGCTCAGGGCGCCGGCATGCCAGCCGAGCTCTCTCTCCATGAAGGAGACCCCTTTACCTTTGACTGTATCGCAGATGATCACGGTCGGCTTTTCGTTGTTTATCGGCGGCAGATTGTCGAGGGCGTCGACAATCTGGTTCATATCGTGCCCGCTTATCTCGACCACGCTCCAGTTAAAGGCTCTCCACCTGTCCCCGTAATTCTCAAAGCTCATCGGGTCGTCGGCGAAACTGGACATCAACTGGCTGTTTTTATCGACGATGCCGACTAGATTGCTCAGCTGGTAAGAACCGGCGGTATTCGCCGCTTCCCAGATCGAGCCTTCGCAGGTCTCTCCGTCGCCCATCATGCAGAATACACGGTGCGATTGCTTCTTCTGCCTTGCGGAAAAAGCCATACCGACTGCCACCGCCAGGCCGTGACCGAGAGAGCCGGTGGAGCATTCCGCTCCGGGAAGGTATACTTTGCATACATGCATTCCGTACTTGCTGTCCAGCTTGCCGTATGTTTCTAAAATCTCATCGTAGTCGAAGAAGCCCCTCAAGCACATGGCGATATACATGCAGACTGCACCGTGCCCCTTGCTCAGGATGAAACGGTCTCTTGTCGGCATTTTAATGTCATTGGGGTCGACATTCATGCCGTGATGAAAGAGACCGATAAGGATATCCGTCATTGAAAGGTCTCCTCCGATGTGCACCACGCCCTCATAGGTACCGCACAGATAGAGTAATTTCTTACGCATATCACATGCCAGGTCCTGAAGGCGTCTTACTTCTTTTTGGTCAGCCAAATTATATTACCTCCTTTTCTTTGCTATCTTATGTATTTACGTCATTTTACCAGATT
>CAZCMK010000055.1:0-11360 GCA_964499775.1 uncultured Dehalococcoidales bacterium
AGATTTATCAGAGGGGGCTTCGCCCCCTCTCTCCTTAACTCCCCTTTCCTGCCAGTGGTTCTGGCAGGAAAGGGGTTCATCCTGAAGGGTTCATCCTGAGTCCGCCTATGGCGGATGAAGGGACACAGGGGATAGGTAAGAATAAACAACCAGATGCAAACAGAACCAGTATCGGTCACGCTTGACAATAAATTACAACTGTGTTACTCTAACAGCACAATGGAAAGTAACCAGATTATTTTAGTACTCGTTATTCACACATAATCCGGCCGGTGGGTCGTCTCAGTTAGGGCCGTCCCCGCGGGGCGGTCTTTTTTATAATAAAAAAGCCGAATAACGAAGGAGAAAACATGAAAAGTGATGCTGTTAAAAAAGGTATCGAACGGGCTCCGCACAGGTCTCTGTTGTGCGCACTGGGCTGGAGCCAGGATGAAGCAGACAAACCCTTTATAGGAGTGGTAAACAGCTTTACGGAGATAGTCCCCGGCCATATACATCTGCGCGATATTGCCGAGGCGGTCAAGTCCGGTGTGTCCAGCGGAGGAGGCATACCCTACGAGTTCAATACCATCGCTGTTTGTGATGGCATTGCCATGAACCATCCGGGTATGAAATACAGCCTGCCCAGTCGGGAGCTTATAGCCGATTCAGTTGAAATAATGGCTGAAGCCCATGCCTTCGACGGGCTGGTATTTATACCCAACTGCGATAAGATAGTGCCGGCAATGTTAATGGCGGCGGTAAGGCTGAACGTGCCGTCCATATTTATCAGCGGCGGCCCCATGCTGGCAGGGCGGCAGTATAAAGACGGCAGGTTTCAAAAGGTAGACCTTATTACCGTCTTCGAAGGAGTGGGGAAAGTCACCAGCGGCCAGATGACCGAAGAAGAGCTGACGGAGCTTGAATCCATAGCCTGCCCCGGCTGCGGCAGTTGCGCCGGTATGTTCACAGCCAATACGATGAACTGTGCTACCGAAGCAATGGGGATGGGTCTCCCCGGTAACGGGACAATTCCGGCGGTCGATGGCAGGAGAAGGCAGTTAGCCAAGATAGCGGGACAGAAAATAATGGAACTGGTGGCTCAAGATGTTCGTCCCCTGGATATTATCACAGGTGATTCTCTATATAACGCCTTCTGCGTTGATATGGCACTCGGCGGCAGCACAAACTCAATACTGCATCTCATGGCGATAGCCAATGAGGCAAATATTGATTTTTCTCTGGCAAAAGTGAACGAGATAAGTCAACGTACTCCTCACCTGTGCCTGCTGAGTCCGGCCGGCGAACAACGCATCGAAGACCTGGACAGGGCAGGCGGCATACCCGGAGTAATGAAAGAGCTGCAAAACCTGTTAAAGCAGGACGCTAAAACGACTTCGGGGAAAACGGTCAAGCAGATTATCGCCGATACGGAAATAGTTGATAGAGAGGTTATTCACTCTACGGCTAATGCCTATTCAGCCACCGGCGGCATTTCCATTCTCTTCGGTAATCTTGCCCCGGAGGGAGCAGTAGTAAAAAACGCGGCGGTTGCCCCCGAAATGATGGTCCACCAGGGGCCGGCGAGAGTTTTCGACTCCGAAGAAGAATCGATGCCGGCTATTATGAACGGCAAGATAAAACCGGGAGAAGTTGTCGTTATCCGTTATGAAGGTCCCAGGGGAGGACCGGGAATGAGAGAGATGCTTACTCCGACCTCACTGCTGAGTGGCATAGGTATGGATAAGGAGGTCGCTCTTATTACCGACGGGCGTTTCTCCGGCGGCAGTCGCGGCGCCGCCATAGGTCACATATCACCGGAGGCGGCCGTTCGCGGACCTATCGCCGCCCTGGCTGACGGAGACATTATAAAAATCAATATCCCGGAATGTAAAATAGAAGTCGAGCTAAGTGATGAAGAAATTGCTAACCGTCTGGCAAAGCTGCCTGATTTTGAGTCCAGAGTGAAGACAGGGTATCTCAGTCGCTATACCGACAGGGTATCCTCAGCCAGTACGGGCGCAGTGTTTATATAAGAGGAGGGGTTTACCATGAAGATGACCGGTGCCCAGATAATATGTGAATGCATGGCTAGAGAAGGAGTTGAGGTAATATTCGGTATCCTCGGCGGTGCCGTTTTACCGCTTTACGATACACTACCTCAATATCCGCAGCTCCGCCATGTTCTGGTACGGCATGAGCAAGGCGCTGCCCACGCCGCTGACGGGTATGCCCGTGTTACCGGTAAAGTAGGGGTGTGTTTCGCAACTTCCGGACCCGGAGCGACCAACCTGGTAACCGGTATTGCCAACGCCCAACTTGACTCCGTCCCTATGGTAGCGATAACCGGTCAGGTAGCCACTCCGTTTATCGGTAAGGACGCTTTTCAGGAAGTGGATATAACGGGTATTACCTTACCCATCACCAAGCATAACTATCTGGCACGTGATGCCGCTTCGCTGGCAAAAACCGTCAGGGAAGCATTCCTTCTGGCAAGAACCGGACGCCCAGGACCGGTACTCATCGACGTACCGAGAGACGTATTTCAGGAGGAGGCCGAGTTTAACTATCCCAGCAAGGTAGCCCCCGCCGGATATAAACCTACACTCCAGGGTCACCCGACACAGATAAAAAAGGCAGCCAGGCTGATTAACGAATCCAGGCGACCGGTGATTCTCGCCGGCAGAGGCATACTGATATCCGGAGCCAGCGCCGAGGTGAAGTATCTGGCAGAGACTGCACAAATACCGGTAGTCACCACGTTGCTGGGTATAAGCAGCTTTCCTGAAAGCCATATCCTGAACTTCGGTATGGGCGGGATGCACGGCATGGCTTACGCAAATATGGCGAATAGTAACGCCGACGTTATCATTGCTATCGGCATGAGGTTCGATGACCGGTTTACCTCAAGGGTTAGTGGTTTCGCTCCTGGTGCTCGTATCATCCACATCGATATAGACCCGGCGGAAATCGGCAAAAATGTACGTGTCGACGTACCGATAGTCGGTGATGTGAAGACTGTTCTTGATGCACTGAACAAGCTTATCGAGCCTACTCAACATATTGACTGGTTCGAGCAGCTGGACCTCTGGCGCAAGGAGCATCCATCGACGTATATCAGAAACAGCAACGGAATCCTGCCCCAGTACGTGGTAAGAAAAATATACGACGTAACCGAAGGCAACGCTATCATTACCACCGGCGTAGGGCAGAACCAGATGTGGGCAGCCCAGCATTTCTGGTATGACAAACCGAATCAGTTCGTCTCGTCGGGCGGGCTGGGAACCATGGGCTTCGGGCTGCCGGCAGCCATAGGGGCAAAGATAGGCTGTCCGGACGAGACGGTGTGGTGTATCGACGGAGACGGCGGTTTCCAGATGACACTCCAAGAACTCGGTACTATAGCCCAGGAAAGGGCAGCGGTAAAGATAGCCATTCTTAACAACGGTTATCTGGGTATGGTAAGGCAATGGCAGGAAATGTTCTATGAACGGAGATACGTGGCTACGCCGCTCAGCGGACCGGACTTCGTGAAAGTCGCCGAGGCTTACGGCATTTCCGGTTTGAAGGTAACCGAAAAAGAAGACGTGGAACCGGCTATTGAGAAAGCGATGGCGGAGGATGGCCCATTCCTGCTAGACTTTAGAGTAGAACCGGAGGAGAACGTTTACCCGATGGTACCGCCGGGAGAAGCTATAACCGAGATGATGGAGGAACCGAGAGAAGCTATCAAAGTCCTCACCGACTCGGCAAAGCTCCCCACGAGTAATATATAGAAACAAAGAGGTGACAAAATGGCACCGACAAAACATACGCTTGTTGCGCTGGTAGAGGATAAACCCGGGGTCCTTAACCGGATTTCGAGTCTTTTTAGAAGGCGCGGCTTTAATATTGAAAGCATTGCCGTCGGGCATAGCGAGATACCGAACGTATCCCGCACGACTATTGTTGTCGACGGAACCACTACCTCCGTGGAGCAGGTAAGAAAACAACTGGACAAGGTAGTGGACGTAGTCCGTGTCTTCGAGATAGACGAGGATGACATGGTAACCCGGGAGCTGGCGCTTATTAAAGTAAAAGCCACTTCGGCTACCCGGAGTGAAATTATGCAGATCGTGGACATATTCAGGGCTAACATAGTGGATGTCGGCGTTGATTCCGTAACAGTCGAGGTTACCGGAGATGAGAACAAAATCAATTCTCTCCTGAGCCTGCTTCATAGTTTCGGTATCAGAGAGCTGGCAAGGACCGGACGCATAGCCATGACCAGAGGCGCACTAAACCCGCTGACTGCAGAAAAAAAATCTTCAGGAGCACGGAGTAAAACACAAAAAACGGAGTAGGCTATCACGGCATAGTTCTAATTTCGGGATATGTATTGATTTCAACAAATAACTGAAGTATCATCAATGGAAATACCAGGAGGTGCAAGCAGGATGTACCATCGATTATTGGTTCCGTTAGACGGTTCGGAGCTTGCTGAAGTTGTATTCACTTATGCCAAAGAGCTTGCCGGCAGGCTGGATATAGACGTTATTTTGCTTCATGTCAGCACTCCGGCAGCGAAGAGTTTCATGCCGATGCAGCAAGCCTACATCAGGCGTGCTACGGAAATCGTTAAACGCCAGGCGCGGGAAGTCCAGCAAAACACGGGCATCGAACAGGCAGGCGAACCGGTAAAGGTAAAGGGTGAACTGATAGAAGGCTATCCTGCCGATGAGATATTGAAATACGCGGAAGAGAATGAGGTGGACATCATTCTCATGGCGACCCGGGGTCATTCAGGTCTCAGGCGCTGGAGTATAGGCAGCGTTGCCAGCAAAGTTCTCAGCGCATCGAAAATACCTGTCTGGCTTGTCCGTGCCGACCATGCCCCCGATACTCCTTATGACCAGTGGCCGAGCCGGAATCTGCTGGTACCGCTTGATGGCTCTGAACTTGCCGAATCCGTGCTTCCTCACGTGGAGGCACTGGCAAAGCAGAGAGGCGTAGAAAATCTGGAAGTAGTCCTGCTCAGAGTTGCGGAAACTCCGAGTATACCTTCTTATTACGGGCCTGAGCTCTCCGGAGTTTCCCTCAACTGGGGAGAATATATGCAGCAGGAAGAAGTAAGACGCAAGAAGTCGTCTATCGACTACCTTGAGACAATAGAAAGCCAGCTTAAGGGAAAAAATATCAATGTGCGGTCGGAGGTGGTAGAAGGGAAAGCCACTGACGAAATAATAAACTATGCAAATGATAATCCTCACTCTATGATCGTTATTGCCAGTCATGGACGCTCGGGTTTGAGCAGGCTGGTTTACGGCAGTGTTACCGCAAGTCTCCTGACCGGAGTAACCTGCCCGATATTCATGGTAAAACCGAAAGACAAAGGGAAAGACAAGGAATAAGAAAAAAATTAAAACGAAGAATAGGGACGAACACTGGAACTATGAGTCCATATACGGATTTTTTTAACCTCGCTGGGAGAAAGAAGCTCATCCTTACCAGCCCCTCTCTGTAGTAAGGGAGGGGATACCCGAATTTACATAAAATAAGGAGGGAGATTTTTATCCCTTCGAGGGACACCTCTTTAAGAGTTGTTTCTCCCGGGAGAATACCATGGATAAAGTTATTATATTCGATACCACGCTAAGGGACGGTGAGCAGGCGGCAGGAGCTACCCTGAATATCCAGGAAAAGCTGGAGATTGCAAAGCAACTGGAGAGCCTCGGTGTAGACGTCATAGAGGCCGGAATGCCGGTAAACTCGCGTACCGAACTGGAAGCAGTCAGTTTAATTTCAAAAGAAGTCCGCAACTCCACGATATGCGCTCTGGCACGGGCTCTTCCCGATGATATAGACCAGGCATGGGAAGGAGTGAAAGAAGCGGCAGAGCCGCGTATTCACGTGTTTCTCTCCGCTTCCGACATTCATATCATGCACCAGTTGAAAAAGAGCCGCGATGAAATACTGGAAATGGCTCGCAGCGGAGTGGTCAGGGCAAAGAGTTACCTCAATAATGTAGAGTTTTCACCGATGGATGCCAGCCGAGCCGAACCTGCATATATTTACCAGATACTGGAGGCGGTTATTGACGCCGGAGCGACGACCGTTAACATCCCGGACACGGTAGGTTATGCCATGCCCGGCGAGTTCGGCAACTTAATCAGGGATATCTTTGAAAACGTGCCGAATATAGACAAAGCCGTAATCAGCATCCACTGTCATAACGACCTCGGTCTGGCGGTTGCCAACAGCCTCGAGGCATTGAAACAGGGCGCCCGTCAGGTGGAATGCACCATAAACGGAATAGGCGAAAGAGCAGGGAACGCCTCGCTGGAAGAAATAGTGATGTCTATCAAAACCCGCCATGACTTTTACGACCTGACAACCGGTATCGATACGGCGCAGATATACAAAACAAGCCGAATGGTCAGCGAAATGACCGGCTTTCTGGTACAGCCCAATAAAGCTATTGTCGGCGCCAACGCTTTCCGGCACGAGTCCGGGATTCACCAGGACGGCGTTATAAAGATGCCGATTACCTATGAAATAATTGTACCCCAGACCGTGGGGATACCATCCAGCAGTCTTACGCTGGGCAAGCTGAGCGGGCGGCATGCTTTTAGGGAGAGGCTGGCTGAACTGGGTTACAGCCTCTCGGAAGAAGGTTTCACACGGGCGTTCAATGCCTTCAAGGAGCTCGCCGAAAAAAAGAAGACGGTGACGGATAAGGATATTGAGTCTGTCGTTGCCGAAGAACACCGTACCATGTCCGAGGACTACCATCTCGACCGCATACAGGTAACGTGCGGGGATAAGGGTGTCCCCACTGCCGCAGTCATACTTACCACTCCAGATGACAAGGTTATGGCGGACGCAGCCCTCGGCACGGGACCGGTGGATGCCGTATACCAGGCAATCAATAGAATCGTCGGTGTGCCGAATAAGCTTACCGAGTTCAGTGTTAAGTCCGTTACCGAAGGTATCGATGCAATCGGCGAGGTGCTGATACGAATAGAGAGCGACGGTATATCCTACACCGGAAGAGGAGCGGATACCGATATAGTGGTTGCCAGCGCGAAAGCCTATATTAACGCCCTCAATCGCTTGCTGGCTGCAAAAAAGTCCGGCTGAAGACTTCCGGTATCCCGAAAACCGGATACTCGTTTTTACGTTAACCTGAAGATACGGAGAATACCGCAATATACTACTGTAAGTACTGCCGGTTTAGATACATTTAAAAAGATGTTCTGGCGAGTACAAAATAGACACAAGAGAGGAATGTGAAGTGACTTTAGTAGAAAAGATACTGGCTGCCCACACCGATAAGGAAAAGGTGAGTCCGGGTGAATTCATCAATGTCAGGGTAGACCTTATCCTGGCCAATGACATAACCGCGCCTATAGCTATTAAAGAATTCAGGCGCATCGGAGTGGAGAAGGTATTCGACCCGCGAAAGATAGTCATGGTAGCCGACCACTTCGTGCCCAATAAGGACATCCTCTCTGCCGAGCAAGTGAAGTTTATGCGGGAATTCTGCTACGAACAGGGTATCACCTGCTTCGATGTGGGGCAGATGGGAATCGAGCATGTACTTCTGCCCGAGCAGGGTATGGTGCTGCCCGGAGATGTAATTATCGGAGCGGACTCTCATACCTGCACTTACGGAGCCGTAGGAGCCTTCTCCACCGGCATGGGTTCGACGGATATCGCCGCGGCTATGGCTACCGGCGATATATGGATGAAAGTTCCGCCCACCATCAAGTTCGTCTATAACGGTAATCTAAACAGGTGGGTCGGCGGTAAGGACCTGATACTGTATACAATCGGTGATATCGGTGTCGATGGCGCCCTGTATTCTGCAATGGAGTTTACCGGCAAGGCTATAAATGCCCTGCCTATGGACGGACGTTTCACGATGGCTAACATGGCTATCGAAGCCGGAGCCAAAGCCGGAATTTTCATGGTGGACGGAAAGACATCGGCTTACCTGAAGCTCAGGGCGAAACGCCCTTTCACCGTCTACCAGCCTGATGAAGACGCCGTATACGAACGGGTAATAGAGTACGATGTTTCATCGCTTGAACCGCAGGTCGCCCTGCCTCATCTGCCGTCGAACTCAAAACCAGTAAGCCAGGTAAAGGGGGTAGAAATCGACCAGGCGTTAATCGGCAGTTGTACCAACGGCCGTCTTGAGGACTTACGTCTTGCCGCGCAGGTACTCAAAGGTAAAAAGATTAATCCCAAGGTACGCTGCATAGTTATTCCCGGTACCCAGCAGGTCTATCTGGAGGCATTGAAAGAAGGAATTATAGAGCTGTTTATAGAGTCCGGCGCGGCGGTCAGCACCCCAACCTGCGGGCCTTGCCTCGGGGGACATATGGGCGTCCTTGCCGGGGGCGAGCGCTGTATATCCACCACCAACCGAAACTTCGTCGGCAGGATGGGCAGCACCAAGTCGGAGGTATATCTTGCCAACCCTGCTGTCGCCATGGCAAGCGCCATTACCGGTAAAATTACCAGCCCTGATGAAATAAAATGAAAATAGGCAAAATCGAGAAACTACTCGTGAATAGCAAGTGGAATGAAAATAAGAGACTGCAATTAGCTCAAAAATTGTTTGACTTTTCCAAATTAGAAGGAGAGCTAGACTGCCTGGAGATTGGCTGCGGGAACGGGGCAGTATCCAAACATTTTGCAATGAACTACCACTCCGAAGTCATTGGTACTGATGTAGACTCAGAACAGATTGCACTTGCTCAGGAAGGAACTACTGAAATTCCCAATGTTAGCTTCTTAATATCCGATACAACCAGCTTACCTTTTGATGATAACAGGTTTGACGTCGTGATGTCGTTTCAGGTCATGCATCATATATCCAACTGGCTGGATGCCTTAGCAGAAGTGCGCAGGGTCTTGAGACCCAGCGGCTATTTCATTTACGATGACCTTATTTATCCGGAGTTGTTAGCAAAGCTTGGCAGATTCCTTGCCAATAGATTCCGAATGAATATGTACGGCATAACCACCTTGCAGGGTTTAGCTTCGTTCATTGAGAAAAACGGCTTTTCCACTCTGCACGCCTCACATAATTATTCGGTATTTACGTACCATTTCGAAGCAGTGTATCAAAGGAATTAAATAGAGATGTGGCCATATCTAATCTGTGCTGGTATCTGGATAGCCATTATCTTTTGGTGGCTAATTCCAGTTGCTAGAAAACATTTAACCCACGAGATTTACATGTCTTGCGGATTAGGTATTTATTTTTCTTTGATTGTACTAGGTTCGATATGGAAGAGCGTAGATATTTTCCCATTGCTACACATTGGCTACGCTGTCATTGTCCTTGGTATTGCCTTTATAATTCCTTCATTCATTAGCCTTAAGCACAAAGGGAAGCCAGAGTCCGGCTGGGAGCACACTACATTACTGATAAAGAGTGGGGTGTATGGAATTGTGCGCCATCCCTTTTGTTTGGGTTGCACAATTGCTATGATTGGGATTATGTTGGTAATTCTATCAATCCCTTCCACAATACTGGGTCTAGTAGCTATCTTCTGCTTCTGGATGACGTCCAAAAAAGAGGATACCTTTAATATCGAGAAGTTCGGAGATGAATACAGAGATTATATGAAAAAAGTTCCTATGTGGAATGTCTTTAGGCGATTTTTTTTACGCAGGGAGGAGAATAATGGCTAAGCTGCGCAAATCCTGGCGAGAGAAACTCCATGAAAGCCGCGATATGCCAAAGGTTGTTGAAATCACGGAAAATATGAGCCAGAGATGGGGGACAGGTACCGTAGTCATATCGAAGGACTTAAAAAAGATATTCTGAGAGAGAACATCGCACCAAGCTGTCATTCTGGCGAAGGCCAGAATCCATAAGGGCTAGATTGAAGAGTTATTATGTTTATATATTGGCAAGTAAACGCACCGGAACACTTTATATAGGCGTTACCAATGCTCTTTTGAGGAGAGTCTACGAACATAAAAATGGTCTGGTTGAAGGCTTTACCAAGAGATATAGCGTTCACATGCTTGTATATTACGAACAATATGATAGCACAGAAGCAGCCATTCAGCGCGAGAAGCGTCTTAAGTTCTGGCATAGAAAGTGGAAAATCAGGTTGATTGAAGAAACAAATCCAGAGTGGAAAGACTTATACGAGGAGATAATACACTCTGGATTCCAGCCTTCGCTGGAATGACAGGGGAGATCATTGGAATGACAGGGGAGATCACTGGAATGACAGGAGAGATATGTTGCTGTCCTGACTTTCAACAGAATCATTAAAATAATATATTAAACGAGTATCTCCCAACATATATGATTTTACATAAAAGGAGATAAATCTATGTTAAAAGGGAAAGTCCATAAATACGGCTCTGATGTTAATACGGACGAGATTATACCGGCGCGCTACCTGTACCTGTCGGAGCCCGATGAGCTGGCGGAGCACTGTATGGAGGATATTGACGAGGAGTTCCTGTCCAGGGTCAAGCCCGGCGATATCATGGTGGCGACCACCAACTTCGGCTGCGGCTCCTCGCGGGAGCACGCCCCGATTGCCCTTAAAGCCGCCGGAATCTCCTGCGTAATAGCCAAGAGCTTCGCCCGTATCTTCTTCCGCAACTCCATAAACATCGGTTTACCGCTACTCGAATCCGACGAAGCGCCGGACAATATCGAAGCCGGTGACATAGTAGAGGTCGATTTAGCCAGCGGCAGTATTACCAATACCAGAACCGGCAAGGTCTTTATCGCCAAGCCTTACCCATCATTTATGGGTGAACTAATCGCTGCCAGCGGGCTTATCGAACATACAAAGAAAAGAATAGCCGAATCAAGGAGGGCTTAATGCAATTCAAACTGGCAGTACTACCCGGTGACGGCATCGGCGTCGATGTAACCAATGAAGCTGTGAAGGTCTTACAGGCAACAGGTGCGCGGTTCGGACATGAATTCGAACTGGACTACGGACTTGTGGGAGGAATCGCCATCGATGATACCGGAGAGGCTCTGCCCGGAAAAACACTGGAAATGTGCAGAAACGCTCAGGCGGTACTGCTCGGAGCCGTAGGCGGTCCCAAATGGGACGACCCGCAGGCTACAGTGCGTCCGGAAGACGGTCTGCTGGAATTGCGCAAATCACTGGGGCTTTTTGCCAATCTCCGTCCGGTAAAGGTCTTCCCTATGCTCGTCGATGGTACCAACCTCAAACCGGAGGTTATAGAGGGAGTGGACTTCATCTTCGTCCGCGAGCTTACCGGAGGTCTATACTTCGGTATGCCGAAGAAACGCTGGCAGACAGATGAAGGCAGGCAGGCGGTCGACACTATGGCATATTCGGAGCAGGAAATAGAGCGAATCGTCAGGGTCGGCTTCGAACTTG
>CAZCMK010000056.1:0-11358 GCA_964499775.1 uncultured Dehalococcoidales bacterium
TACATAGTTGATTATTTTAGACAACTATTATACTATTCTATAGGGAGTGTATTGAATGAAAATTTCAACCAAGGGGAGGTACGGGACCAGAGCCCTTCTGGAACTGGCGCTGCGCGACGGTAAAACGCCGATATTACTCAGGGATATAGCTTCCGAGCAGGAGATTTCGTTATCGTACCTGGAGCACGTAATCAGTCCGCTGATAGCCGGAGGTATCTTAAGAAGCACCAAGGGGCCAAGAGGAGGAATCTCTCTGAACAGGAAGCCTTCCGAAATCAAGATGAGCGAGGTAATCCGGCTACTTGAAGGCTCGGTGGCTCCGGCCGACTGCGTGGATAACCCGGATATATGCGACCGTGCCTCTTCCTGTGTTACCCGCGATATCTGGTGCGAGCTCAAAGACGTTATGAGCAGTGTCCTGGAATCTACGACGCTCCAGGACCTGGTAGACCGCCAGAAGGGTAAAGAACCCGAATAAATAGACTGTATATTATAACTTGTTGATATAAACGCCGACATGATTCAGCCGACCGGCGGTCTGGTGTAGGGAGGCGGCGGGTCTTTCATTCCGAGACGGAAATACTCGCCCGTCTCTTTTCTTTTCCAGCCCACTCTCTGGCTCAGCGGATGCTCCATTCTTATGGCTCCCGGCACGGGGCAGTCTTCGACGCAGGTACCGCATAACCAGCACTCATCGGGGTAGAGCACAATGGGAGGTTCTCCCTTCACGGGATTGTGCACCATGACATCCGTCCGGCACTGGTCGGCGCAGATATTACACCTGATACAGAGCTCCGGGTCGATTCTTATCGGAAGGCACGGCGTTGCCGGATTTGGTACCAGATACGCTTTGTTATCCATTTTCATTTCCTCTTCCTGGCTTTACTTCACTAAATATCGGGTCAGTCTTCGAGACCGCAGTGTTTCTCATAATTTTCCCGGTGAGTGGGCGCGTAGGGAGGTAACACCCAGAAGTTATCGGGGAGTTCTCCAATCTTCAAGTCCCCGTTTTCCAGGCTTACGGTCAGGAATTTATTCCATTCTGGCGGGTCGGGCACAGGATGGTCGATTCTTTTAAAGTCCAGCGGACGACTGCTGGCTTTCCTCGCCAGGGAGGCGTGAATAATAATCTCACTCACCGTTAACCTCGTAAGGCACTCCAGGTAGCGTTCGAGTTCGTGCGGATTTCTTACGTAGGTCCTGGCGGCCTCGCTCTCTCTGATACTGTTCAGCCACCATAACCCGGTCCTGAGCATCTTATCGCTTTTATATTCGCCGCAATATATCTGCATTACCCGGGAAATACCGGCATGCAATTCTTTCCAGCCGATATCACCGTCCCTGCCCACCGCTTCATATACACGGGCTTTCTCCTCATCTATCTGCTGCCTGTCAGGGACCGTATCGTCAACTGTCCTGGCATAAGCGGCGGCTTTTCTGCCGGCGTATCTGCCGGTGGCGGCTGCCCCGGGATGACCCCCGCTGCAAGCCCCGACCTGGTTTCCCGCCGCGTACAGACCTTCAAGGTTCGTCCTGAGGTCCCAGTCGACCACCAGTCCGCCGCCCGACCACCCGCCGCCGGCTGCGCCGGTACGCCACATCGGAGGTCCCAGTCCTTCTCCACCGGCTTCGCGGGAGATGAGCGGTGTCTGCAGCATGTCCTTGTCCGGGTCGAATCCGCCCCGGGTATAGATATCGTATATCGGAATGCGGGTCTTACCTTCGTTCCCCACCATGAGCCCGAATATTGCTCTTCTTTCATGTTCCGGCATACTTGGTAAATCGGCAAACAGGGGGAGGACATATTCCCCTCTTCTTATCAGTTCCGGCAGCTCGGGAGTCGGCTGGGCGGACTGCCAGTTGCTGGTACGCTCTTCCAAAGTTTTCAGCACGTTGCCTTTCCTGTCTACCCAGGGAACCTCTTTGCCGTTGGCGTCGACTATCGTGCACGGGTACCAGGTATTAGTCGGGCTGCCTGTGCCGAAACGCGGCCAGTTGAACCCTCCGGCTACCGGTCCTCTGCTCCTCTCCATAAGGGTCAGTTCGGCGCCTGCTTTCCATGCCATGGCACTGCCTTCACCGACGCAGTTAGGGTCATCAAGGTGACTGGCGAAGCCGATATGCTCCGTTGAGAATACCCAGATTCCGGAGAATTGGGCGGTGGTGAGTACGGTGGCTTTCGCCTTGAAGATATAAAACTCACCGGTTCGAATATTCACTCCCATAGTCCCGATAATCCTGCCGCCCTGTTTACCTCCTTCCGTCAGCAGGGCAGTGCCCATGATACGGTCGTATATTTTCACTCCGAGCCGTTTAAGCTCTTTGTGTAATACCGGCTTGATTTTCGCTCCGCTGCGGACGCGTATGTTGGTTTTTCCCTCATAATCATAGGCAAACATTATCCTGGTCTTATCGTCCCGGAAGGGGGCACCCGCAAATTCGTCTTCGACATCTCTGAACTCGAGCCCCATCTCCTCAACATCGAGAAGGGCATCCCACGACTCCCTCATCGTTATATACCGGACTATTCCATTGCGGTAAAGGGGTACCACGCCTTCCTTTCTCGGCCTGTTTGCGAGCTGGTCGGGGTCTATCTTCGAGCAGGGATTGGTAAAGGCGTCACCCCAGTGGTCGACCCCGGCCCCGCTGCTGCCGCTTCTTACCGTGGCTCCTTTCTCGACGATTGCCACCTTTACCCCTCTTTTTGCGGCGTTTATTGCGGCGTGGCACCCGGCGACACCGCCGCCGATAACCAGAACGTCGGTGCTTATTTCATTCTCTTTGCCGTAGTTTACCGGGTAGGGCCATTCCGGTGCGTTTTCTCTGAATAACTCCTGATAGTCAGCCATTGCTATTACTCCTCGATAAGTATTCTCGTATCCTTACACGTTTGTCGGCGTTTGCGGGTTCGGATATAGTGGAAAATAATAAAAGTTTACAAATATGGTGATTTTAGTATACAATATATTATATCATAATCCTGGTATATGTCACGACTGTTATGCGGAAAAAGAAACTAAAAGGAGAGCTATCATGACGGAAGCAGAAATCATCGAGAAAATCAACCAGAAACGGAATGAACTTGAGGAGAAGCGTACTCAGAATGCCGGCAGCGATGTCATTCAGTCGCTTGAAACTGAAATTGCAGACCTGGTGACAGGCCTTTCCTCTGCCGGGGAGAACCGCGAGAAGCAGGTCTTCCTGGATGAATGCGCCGGGTAAATAATCCTTTCATCTGAAAGTAAGGGTCGGTATATTCCGGTTATCCGGAATATACCGACCCGTTACTGTGTTTATACCGGATTTATCAGGTATATATTCTAACCTTTAAACCATTGCCATGCCGCCATCGACAGGCATAACATGCCCGGTTATGAAGGATGCCTCGTCCGAGCAACGTATTCCTTATAATTATCCGTGATTTCGGTGCGATTTACTTCACATGGTTATAAATATATAATGATTCATACCTGAAAAGGAAGAGGAACCCAGTATTTCGTTAGGAGCAGGATATGTTACTCGAAAATAGAGTGGCGCTGGTTACCGGCGGCGCTAAAGGAATCGGCAGAGGTATCTGTCTCAAATTCGCTGAAGAGGGTTGTAACGTCATCGTCAACGCCCTGCATATCGAAGGCGCTCAGGAAGTAGCTGATGAGGTAAAAGCAATGGGGCGCGAGTCCCTGGCTATTAAAGCGGATATTTCCAGTAACTCCGAGGTAGATGATATGGTAGCCAGGGCGGTCGAGAAGTTCGGTAAAGTAGATATCCTGGTTAACAATGCAGGAAATGTCGGCGGCGCCGATATAGATAACTCGACAGAGGAAGACTGGGATAACGTGCTGGCGGTGAACCTTAAAGGTCATTTTCTGGTGTCCCGGGCTGTCGTGCCTCATATGAAAAAACAGAAATACGGCAAGATTATCTTCCTTTCCTCGATGGGTGCCGTGCATCCGGTCGTTTCCGTGCTGTCTTACCACGCTGCCAAAGCAGGTGTCATCGGTCTGACACTGAACCTGGCTTTCGAGCTGGCTCCCCACAATATCTACGTGAACTGTATCATCCCGGGCCCCATTGAGACTCCGTTCTGGGACGCTTTACTTGGTGAGATGTCGGCGGATGAGAGAAGAGGATTTTTCGATGCTCTGGCAAAGAAGGAAGTGCCGCTGGGAAGAACGGGGACGGCGGAGGATATCGCCGGTCCGGCTCTTTTCTTTGCCTCCGGGCTTTCGGATTACGTCACTGGCCAGACTCTCTGCGTCGCCGGCGGGCAGCCCGGCCTGCCGACCGGGGCGACTTTCCCTATCGGTGGACAGAGTTAAAAAGGTAAGGGATTCAGCTAAAGAACAGAACGTTGATGAGCAGGAACAGGTATAAAAGGCTGCTGGAACCCGGCTGGATAGGGTCGGTGAAAACGAGGAACCGCATTATCAAGACCGGCGCCGGCACTTTTATGTGGCATGAAGATGAGACAGGAATGAACGGCTCGGTCCTGGCTTTTTATGAGTCGCTTGCCAGGGGTGGTGTCGGCTTGCTGATTGTCGAGTCCCCCACTATCGATTACCCGGCGGGAGCGCGGTGGAGACGGAGGTACAGAATCGATGATGACAGGTATATCGAAGGTCTCAGCGAGCTCACCGGCATCATCCATAAGCACGGCTGCCCCGCTTTCATGCAGATGAACCATGACGGTCCCTGGCAGGCAGACCTCGGCTTCGAGCCGGACCCTCCTTTCTCCGGCCAGCCAATCGCCTCTTCGCCCACGACTTTGACTAACGATGGTGATTTTCATAATGAAACCCCCAGAGAGCTGTCCATCGAGGAAATAGAGCAGATTATAGATAAGTTCGCCAGTGCTGCGGTACGTGCCAGTAAAGCCGGGTTCGACGGTGTGGATATCAATGCCGCCAGCAGTCACCTGCTGCATAATTTTCTCTCTCCTTTCTGGAACAGGCGTACCGATATCTACGGCGGCAGTCTGGAAAACCGCGCCCGGTTCGTCGTTTCCATCGTCAGGGACGTTAAAAATCGTCTCGGGCATGACTTCCCCGTCTCGGTGTGCATCAACGGCATGGAGATTGGCCAGGCAGCGGGTGTGGATAATGCAAGGTGCCTGATGTCCGGAGAAAGCCGGACTATCGCTCGTCTGTTGCAGGAGGCAGGTGCCGACGCCATCCAGGTAAGGAGCAACTGGATGGGCTACCATGTCGGCGGGTATCTGCCGGACGTGCTTTTTTATCCCGAGCCTCCCGTGCCTTTGAAATCATTCCCCGAAGAATACAACTCTAAATACCGGGGTGCGGGAGCCAATCTTAACCTGGCGGCGGGAGTGAAAAGAGCGGTGTCCATACCGGTTATCACCGTTGGTAAAATCACCCCCGCGCTGGGGGAGAAAGCCCTTCGGCAGGGTAAGGTTGATTTCATCGGCATGACCAGGAGCCTGCAGGCGGACCCGGAATTGCCGAATAAGATTGCTTCGGGGCGGGAAAAGGACATCGCTCCCTGCACCGCCTGCGAAAACTGCCTGGGCAGCCAGCGCTGCCGGATAAACGCCTTCATGGGAAAAACCTTTAATACCATCGAAAAAGCCGGGAAAAAGAAAAAGGTGGTGGTAATCGGCGGCGGACCGGCGGGGATGGAGGCAGCCCGTGTGGCGGCGCTGCGGGGACATGAGGTAACGCTTTTCGAGAAGGAAAACAGGCTTGGCGGACTTCTGCCTGCTGCTTCGGTAGTCAAAGGCACCGGGCTCGAAAATATTCCTGTCATGGTTGATTACCTGAAACGCCGGATTGTCAATCTGGGCGTGAAGATAAATCTCGGTAAAAAAGCCGACCTCTCGATTATAGAAGAAATAGGACCGGACGCGGTTATTCTGGCAACCGGCGGCATATCCTCTCTTCCGGATATACCCGGCATCAACAGGGACAATGTGGTCAGCCCCGCCGGTTTACAGCGCCGGCTCAAGTACTGGCTGAGGTTTTTAGGTCCGGAAGTGGTAGGGTGGCTGACCCGGTTCTACCTGCCTGTGGGAAAAAGGGTGGTAATTATCGGAGGGGGTATCCACGGCTGCGAGCTGGGAGAGTTCTTTACCAGACGCGGAAGAGAGGTTACAATCGTCGATAAAGCCGAAAATCTGGGAGAGGGTATGGTCGACGTGCTGATGGCGTACCTCTTTTCCTGGTTCAGGAAAAAGGGAGTTATTATGCTTGGCGGCGTTAAGGAATATGTCGGGATAACGGATAAAGGGCTCACCATCATAAATAAACAGGGTGAGAGACAGACCATCGAAGCCGATAGCATCGTTCCCGCCCTGCCGCTTGTACCTGACCTGACCCTGTTTAAGGAACTGGAGGGTAAAGTGCCGGAGGTTTACGCCGTCGGTGACTGTAAAGAGCCGTTGTTAATAGTGGATGCAATCAGTGAAGGAATGGCCGTTGCCCGTAACATATAATATCTGGAACCTGTTACTTCTTACTGTTGCCTCTCAGTTACTTCGTCTTTTCCTCCATTTCAATTAATGACCGGAAGCGGGAGTCTATTTCGGCGGCCAGAGTTCATCCGCCACGTCGTCCAACCCCAGCTCCAGCAGCTTTTTACGGCTGGGTTTGGTGGTTACCCGACTCCAGTCGAGCTGGCCAAGGCTGTAATATATCTGCGCCTCGATATCCGCCGTCACTCCGACCAGCGGTCCGTCACTCTGGGGCGGTCTGCCTATTATTCTTGAGTGTACTTTGTAGTCCAGGGGATTTATGCCTTCACGCAGGTTGAAAACATGCCGCATGTTGGCTATCCTCTCGCCGCACTTGAGCAGTTCGTCGACGGAGCGTTCCCAGCCCGTAACGGCACTCATAAATCCCGTGACATATTCAATCGTGTGTCCTCCGACAAGGTCAGCGAAAATGCAGAATCCGCAGGCATTGGTGACATGAGAGGTGAAGCTGTCGGCGCCGAAACTGTTCTGGGTATGGCGTCCCGGCGTGGCATCCATCTGGTAGCGCGCTGCGGATGTAGCCTCGGGATGTGAGGGGAACTTCGGGTCGTGCATGCCGAGTTCCTGCCCGCCGATATGTATGGCATACTGTTCAGCCCCCTTGCCTATTCTCTCGGCGGCTAATCTGACCCCGTCAGCCAGTATGTCACCGAAACCTTCTCTTTTCGCCATCTTCTCCGTCATGGCGACTATAGCCCGGTGATTGCCCCAGGTAAGCTCTATACCGTCGGTATCCGCTTTCGTGATTATACCGTTCTCGTAGCACTCTATTGCGAAGGCGATTGTACAGCCGCCGGATATGGTATCCAGCCCGTAGGAATTGCATATGTGGTTTATCATATTTAACGATTCTGCATTGTTATTAAGACACATCGTTCCGAAGGAAGCCTGCGTTTCATACTCCACGCGCCGGGTGCCTGCCGGGTATTTATATTCGCCGGCGCCTTCCTTAAGGCTGGCTTTACAGGCTACCGGACAGTGCCAGCAGCCTGTCCTCCTTTCGATATTGGCGATGGCGGCATCACCGGTCAGACCGGAAACATCGGGGAGGTCATGGATACCGATACCGCCCCAGTTTTTAACGGGAGTGTCTCCGTTGTGAGCGAAACGGGCGGCGACATCTGATGTGCCGTACTTGTGAAATCCTTCCAGGGTCTCATTGGTGCCTTTGCTTTCTCTCATGGCAACGATATGCTCGTCTCTCAGCTTCTTTACGAGTTCGGCGTCGGCTACCTGTACTTCCTGCTGACCCCTCGCCGCTATGGCTTTAAGTTTTTTAGACCCCATCACCGCTCCCACCCCCGAACGTCCGGCGGCGGCTCCTCTTCTGGTGATTATGCACGAAATGAGAGAAAGCTTCTCCCCCGTCGGACCGATACTCACGCTCTCGACACCTTCTCCGAGTTCTTCACGAAGCGAGTCCTCGGTCTCATAGGTGTCCTTTCCCCATAAATGACCGGCGTCCTTAATCTCGGCTTTACCGTTATCGAGTAAAAGGTAGACTGGCTTTTCAGATACTCCGTTGATGAATACGGCATCGTAACCGGCGAATTTGAGGTGGGGACCGAAATGTCCTCCCGAGTTCGAGTCGCCCCAGGTGCCGGTGAGCGGTGATTTCGTTACCACTCCGTAACGACCGGAAAAAGTAGCCTGTGTGCCGGTGAGGGGACCGGTGACGAACCCGAGGTAATTATCAGGTCCCAGCGGGTCGATACTGCCTTTCTGACGGGTGTAAAGTATCCTGGACCCGATGCCGTAACCTCCGATAAAGTCCCTGTACAGGCTTTCAGCGGGTCTTTCTTCCTCTAACTTGCCAGTAGAAAGATTTACTAATAGTATTTTCCCCATGTACCCTCTTGCCATTTTCCACTCCTTCCAGCGTTGTTTACATAATACTAATAACGCAGCCTGATTTCCCGGGTGGCGTCATCCGGTACCTCATTCGTTTCAGTATTAATCGGGTGTCAGGGGAAGTCCTCCGCCGGCGTTTATTGCTTCACCTGTAACATATGATGAAAGTGCGGACGCCAGAAACAGGGCTACCCCGGCGATATCTTCCGGCATACCCATCCTCTGCATCGGTACCCTCCCGGCTAGAGTGGAGAAGAGTTCTCCCTTTTCCTTGTCCGACCGTTCTTTCAATAAATCAACAAAGAACTCCGAGTGTACCGGGCCCGGCAGGATAGCATTTACTGTGATGTTATACCGGGCCAGTTCAAAAGCCAGGTTGGTCGTTAGCGATATGACCCCTCCCTTGGCCGAATGGTAATGGATGATAGGGGCAGGCGGATGGATGGCGCCCATGGAGGAGATGTTGACTATCTTGCCGTACCTGTTTTTCTTCATATATGGCACAACTGCCCGGCAGCATAGAAACTGGCCTTTCAGGTTGACGTCTATAATCCTGTCCCAGTCTTCCTCGGTAATATTTTCTATGTCTGCTTCCCCGGCAGTCAGGATACCGCCGGCGTTGTTGACCAGTATGTCGATTTTACCAAATTCCTTAATGGTACGGGTAATCATGTCGTTCACCTGGGTACTATTAGAGACGTCGGCGGCTATTGCTATGGACCTGAGTCCCATTGCCCTGATTTCTTCCGCGACTTTCCCAGCACCTTCGATATGCAGGGCATTGACGATAACGTTACAACCTTCTTCGGCGAATTTAAGACAAATACCTTTACCGATTCCTTTAGCACCTCCGGTGACGACCGCCACTCTATCCTTTAGTAACACCCAGTACCTCCACGTGATTATTGTCCATGCATTCTATATGATGCTTTTCGGTAATCAGTATTACACTCCTTCAGGGTCTCCCCTGTCAACAAGTGATTGCATATCAGCATAACTGTTCTCGCTTCCTTCAAACATCACTTCCGTTGGATTCTATAATCGCTACAATAAGCCCTGTTGCTCCAGAATCCAGACAATACCCGGTACTCTAAGGTCCATTTCCGTATCATCGGGAAGGTTTGTGAGGTAGTGGTACAGATTCTCCCTGGGGAGAAGGATGATTTCAATTTCTTCGGCTATATCTTGATTCTTAGTCCCTTTGTATTCAATATCTGGAGCAAAATAATATCTGTCCCGCATTGATACCGACATGGGATAGGCGGGAACGAATACTACCGGAATTAATTGTCGTGCGATGTAACCTGTTTCGTCGGTAAACTCCCTGCGGGCAGCCTCTTCTTCGCTTTCGCCCTTGATATCGGTCAGTCCACCCGGGAATTGAATGATATAAGACTCAGTCGGCGCTCGCCACTGTTTTTCTAAAATCAACTCTCCCTTGTTTGTCAAACCAACCACTACAACAGCTCCACCGTGATACAGATTTTTCCTCTCGATTGTTTCCCAGACAATTATGTTATCGTCTTTTGAAACGGTGGTTTTTCTTACCAGTCTCAGGTACTCACCCTCGAAGGCTGTCTCTCTGTTCACGATTCTCATCACACATCTCCCTTGTTTACATAACCTGAGGTATAAAGTGAAAACGATAGAGATTACTCTGAAGCAGTAACAACAAATATATCGTCTGTTGTCTTTGGTACGGAAGTATATGATTCAGGATAAGCCTGGCAGAAATGGTGGGTATTAAGTATTTTGTGAGTTTTTGACCATTTCTTCGATCCACCTGTAAGTGGGTACTAATCCGTCCATAAGTGCTTTAGAAGGTGCCCAGCCGAGCTTCTCTTTAATCAAACGGTTATCGGAGTTTCGCCCCCGGACTCCCAGAGGTCCGGGAATATGTTTTATATCGAGCTTTTTACCGGCGATACTCATTATCATCTCAGCCAGCTTATTTATGGTTATCATTTCTTCGGAGCCGATATTGAACGGTCCGGTAAGCTCGGAGTGCATTAATCTCCGGACACCCTTGAGGCACTCGTCGATATAAAGGAAAGAGCGGGTCTGCAGTCCATCGCCCCACATCTCAATCGTTTCTCCGTCGGGCGTCTCGGCCACCTTCCGACAGAAAGCTGCCGGAGCTTTTTCACGTCCGCCGGTCCATGTGCCCTCGGGACCGAACACATTGTGAAAACGTGCAATGTGGACATTCATGTCATAGTTCCTGCGAAAGGCAAGATAAAGATGTTCACTGAATATCTTTTCCCAGCCGTATTCGCTATCCGGCTCCGCGGGGTAAGCCGAGTCCTCGGAGCACTTCGGGTTATCCGGGTCTGTCTGGTTGTACGCCGGGTATATACAGGCTGAGGAAGAATAGAATATATTCTTTACCCCCTGTCTATAGCAGGCTTCTATCATATTAAGATTTATCAGGGCTGAATTGTGCATAATATCCGCATCGTTTTCTCCGGTGAAGATGAAACCTGCACCGCCCATATCCGCCGCTAGCTGATATGCCTCATCGAACGGTTGGTCTACTACTTCCGTGCAAATCCGCGGGTCTCTCAAGTCACCGATAACGAAGTCGTCCGCGTGGGTCTCGCCGAATTCCGGGTATTTCAGGTCTACACCACGCACCCAGTAACCTTCGTTTTTAAGTCTTTTAGCCAGGTGACTGCCGATAAAGCCACCGGCTCCGCATATGAGCGCTTTTTCCATTTGTCCCTCCCGAGTATATAAATATAGTCATATTATAAACGATATGGTATTTACCGGTTATATTATAGGGTAATAATAGCACAGCTTTATACTATTTTCCATAATATAAAGATGATTTCTCCACAGGAACACAATACCAGCGGAGATGTAAGTGAACTGGTATCTACCGCCGGAGCATAACGGAGAGAAGATATGTACCTGTCGGCAGGACTATGATGAAAATAGACCTTAAAGTACTCTTGACAATCCGCGATAGTTAAAAATAGCCTTGCTGCCGTCTTCCTGAAAGCGGAAAGGGAGTTCTC
>CAZCMK010000057.1:0-1086 GCA_964499775.1 uncultured Dehalococcoidales bacterium
GGATAGGTAATAATAAACAAACAGATGCAAACAAAACCAAAAGACCGGTACTATGCGGTCTTAATTTTACAGGATGTTTGACAAATACGGTCGAAGTGCTTAAATTATGGCATACCGGTTTGTACAAGTATAGAATGATAGGAGAGGCAGGAAATGCAGCCGGATTTTATTACGGGTTCTCCATGGCTTGAGACAGCCTGGGCAGCAGGTATTTTCATTGTCTCTGTTTTTATTGCCTGGCTCGTCCTCATCGGGCTCCGGTATATGGCAGGCAGGATAAAGGGACGAGCCAGGACCAACCTTTCTCCCCAGCTACTGTTGAGCTTCTCCAGACCTCTCTTCATTTTAATAGTAGCAGAAGGGATAATTCTGGCTCTGAGCTCCGTGTCTTATCTTGAGTCATGGCGTGATAACCTGGGGAAAGTCAGTATAGCCGTAATTATCATCCTGATTACTATCGGGCTTGCCCAGGGCGGGGCCAGACTGCTTGACTGGTATCTGCGACGGGTGAGGGTGCGCCAGACTCTGAGCCGTCTTGCCCAGAGGATAACGGTAATAGTAATCCTGTTAATAGGCCTGCTGGTGCTGCTGGACTATCTGGGGATATCAATCAGCCCGCTGATAGCCGGTCTTGGCATAGGCGGTCTGGCAATAGCCCTGGCGCTCCAGCCCACCCTGAGTAACTTCTTCGCCGGTACCCAGATTGTGGTCGACCACGTAGTGCGGGTTGGCGACTATATCGAGCTGGATGACGGAGGGGTAAGGGGTTATGTTACCGATATCGGCTGGCGCAGCACACGGATACGTACCACTTTCAATAACATGGTGATCGTGCCCAATTCCAGGTTAGCCGACAGCGTGATAACCAACTATTACGGCCCGACAATGGAAATCGGCGTTATAGTGGAATGCGGCGTCAGCTATAATGCAAATCTGCCCTTAGTCGAAAAGATATCATTGGAAGTGGGGAGAGAGGTAATCGAGGAACTCGATGGAGCCGATAAAACATTCGAACCGTGGTTTGCTTACGAGGAGTTCGGGGATTCCAACATTAACTTCTGGATATGGCTGCGGGCGAAGGACCGG
>CAZCMK010000057.1:1186-10645 GCA_964499775.1 uncultured Dehalococcoidales bacterium
GTAGACACTGGTGCGGGCGGTAACATAGAGCGTTTTCCAGTCCGCGTCTCCCCAGGCGAAATTGGAAGGCATCTCCGGAAGCGGAATAACCCCCAGGCATTTACCGCCCGGTTCCATTACCCAGATTCCGCCGGGACCGGTGCAGTACACATTGCCTTCTTCATCAACCTTCATGCCATCGGGAGCTCCCGGCTCTTCCGACTCCATCTTGATAAAGATACTTCCGTTGCCGACACTCCCATCCTCGTTTACATCGTAAGCCGATATTGTCCGCTCCCTGGTATCGTTAATATACAGCACCGATTCATCCGGGGAGAAAGCCAGCCCGTTAGGCATGGTAATGTCATCCACCACCAGCACAAGTTCACCGTCAGGAGCAATGCGATATACACCGTTAAAAGACAGTTCTTTCGGGGAAGCGGACTCACTGAACGGCGTAAAAGGGTCTGTAAAATAAATGCTTCCGTCGGACTTTACAACCACATCGTTGGGGTTGTTGATTCTTTTACCCTTATAACGCTCCGCCAGAACGGAGACCGAGCCGTCCACTTCAGTACGTGTTATCCGCCGGGTAGATGACTCGCAGGTAATGAGGCGTCCGCTCCTGTCAAGAGTCAGTCCGTTGGAGTTGCCGCTGGGACGGCGATAGGTGGTCACTTCAGGTCCGTCACTGAACATACGGAGGCAGATGATGCGGTTCCGGGGGATATCACTGAAAAGCAGGTAATCACCGCACCAGACAGGACCCTCGGTGAAGCCAAAGCCGGTGGCAATCTGCTCTACGGTTAATTTCTCTGGTACGATTTCCCTGATTGCACTATCATGTTCCTGAACCTGTACTTCCAAGATTTTTACCTCCCTGACAGAAATTATACGGCGGAAGATAAGGAAACCCCATTCTTCCGCCCGGATTTTTTATAATGGCATGCTGCTACAATCTATTTGAGCCTTTCACGTATCGCCTTCTGAACCATCTCTTCGATTGTAGTCTCTTCCGGTTTAGTCTCGGTTTTCTTAAGCTCACGCCTCAGCATAAAGAGTTCTTCATCATGAAATTGCCTGTACAGTTTCCTCGCCTGCCACCAGCCGCATAGCCAGACCAGGGCCAGTCCCAGGACAGCGACCGGCGCCACGATTTCAATGCCTACTTTTTGAAATCCCAGTATAATCACCACAGCCAGAATAGCGAAGGCGAATATAGCAATATCGAGGTTCCACCTTGCCGCGTGAGTCCTTTGTTTAGCTCTCTGCGCGGCAAGCTTTTCAATCTCCTGAACGGTCTGTTCTTTTTCTTCAGTCTCAGTCATAGCTTCTAACCTTCATCTTCATCACGAACCCGGGACGTTTATATTATAACCCATAATGCTAATAAATTTCACTTTTATTGCCTTTTTTAAATAAAAAAATTCAGTAAAAATCTGAGTTTAATCAACCGTCCGTCTTCACCCACAGTCTTATTCCATCGGTTATAAATTCCACCGTTCCGTTAATATCGGTGCGGTAGATGTTTCTGGTACCGACCGCCGCCTCAAGCCTATCTAATACTAAATCTACAGGATGGCCGTGAGGATTTCCTTCACCCACCGAAATTACGGCTATCTGAGGACCCACTACTTCGAGAAATTCGGTGGTGGTAGAGGTAGCCGAACCGTGATGGGCTACTTTCAGGACGGTGCTCGCCAGACCGGCACGACCGGTTATAAGCCCGTATTCAGTCTCCCACATTATATCGGCGGTAAGAAGAAAACTCACCTCTTCGAGGGACAGGCATAATACAATACCGTTATTATCTATATCGGAGTCAGTGCCTATCAGGAGGGATGCCTGAGGGTTCAGCACCTCAAGCGTTACCCCTGAGCCGAAGTCAATACGCTGTCCCACGCAGGCAAGGGTACGCCCGATGTTTTTCTCTTCAAGCAGGTCGAGCAATTCATCGTACAGCGAAGACTCAAGTACAAGGTCGGGGTATAACACCTGTTTCACGCTGTACCTGTTCAGCACTTCAACCAGTCCGGTAATATGGTCGCTGTGGGGATGGGTCAATATTACCAGGTCTATTGTCCTGTCCCAGAAAGGCATCTCCTCACTGAGTTCCAGAGCAATCGCCTGCGGGCTCGGTCCGCCGTCTATAAGAATCTGCCGGTTGCCTTTCTGAATCAGAACGGCATCACCCTGCCCGACATCGAGGAAACTTACCTGAAGTCTGCCGTCCGGAAGGGTAATGGCCACAGCCCAGACAAGGACAGCCACAACCAGCAGTACAGGGACAAGCCATTTCCTGGACAGAATGGAGATAAAACTATCAACCGGGGGGAATGATTCGACCACCTTTTTCCTTTTGTGGAAAAGCCAGATAACCGCAGTAAGAACAAGATAGTAAATCCAAATCAGGACACCGTTAACAGTTTCTCCGGCAATAAAGGGAACAGCGCTAAAGATATTTACCACGAACAGCATGTAGGAGGCGAAAAGCCAGGTCAGCCAGGCTACAGCCTGAGCAGCAGGGATGAATATCAGCCCAAGTACCGCGCTTACAGCCCCGGCAACGATGATACCGGGCAGAGCCGGCAGAGCGAAGAAGGTTGCCACAGGCCCTACCGGTGAAATGATACCGAAGTAATAGGCGATAAGGGGCCAGACGGCTATAACCGCTCCAAGACTTACGCTGAAACTATCGGCAATCAGGACAGCTAACGAAAAAGCTACTCCGCTTTCCTCCAGTACCGGGCTAATCAGCCTCCGGCACAGGGTTTGTATCAGCGGGAAAATAAAAATCAAGCCCGTCATCGCCGCAAAGCTTAACTGGAAAGAGGCATCCCAGAGAATATGAGGGCTTATACCCACCATTACGGCAGCGGCGAAAAACAGGGCGGTGATGGCGCTGCGCTGCCTTCCCAGCAACTCGGCGGCAAGGAACATACTCACCATAATCGCCGCTCTTAACACCGGCGGGTTCATACCGGTAAGTATCGCGTACATCCAGACTACCCCCAGCGCCAGCCAGACATAGATATAACCCTTCCTGCCGAAAATCCGGACACCGGAACTGATAAGGATACCGGCGACGATACTGAGGTGGAGTCCCGAGATAGCCAGGAGATGAGCGGTACCCGTTCCGGTAAAATCGGTCTTGACCGATAAAGGGATGTTCCCCCGCATACCCAGGACCACTCCCTGAGTCAGCGAAGCCTGCGGCTCCGGCAGCACTTCACCTATCGTCCGGGACAGGCTGTTCCTGAATGAGTACACCCACTCCAGGAACTTGAATCCCCTCCCCGTTTCAAGGACCTCTATATCGGGATAGAAGACGTTGGAGTAAATACCTTTTTGCGCCAGATAATTTTCATAATCGAAGTCATCGGACTTAAATGGAGTCTCCGGCTTCCCCTCCACAAGAAGCACATCGCCATACCTGTAGGAGGGATATCTGGGAACGAATACCAGGGCAGTACCCGATACTTCATGCCACCCTTCGTCCAGCTTTATCTCGAATACGGAAAGGTGAAGGCGTGTATTCTTATCACGCACATCAGGGTCTCTATCCACAAGTCCCTTTAATTCCAGGGTACCCCGGTCGTTGTAGAAACGGAGGTGACTCTCATCGGCAGGGGGCAGGCTCGACCCGTAATAGTAGGCACCGCCGAAAAAAGCGATAAGACACAGGCCTGTCAGGACTACCTCCTTTCTGTGGCGCCGGGTTATAAAAACTAAAAGAAGAGGAGCCAGTCCGAAAACCAAAGAAACAAGAGGCACGTTGAAGTTAGACCCGAGGATAATACCGGCAACCCAGGCACAGCTAAGAAATATAAGAGACACAACCCTTATAATCCCTTCCTGATTTTCAGTCGGCTACAATAACCAGGTTTTTAATATTCTCGAAGGTAGCAGAGCCTATACCCTCCACTTCAAGCAGCTCTCTGGTATTGCGGAAGGGCCCGTTTTGAGTACGGTAGTCGATAATACGCTGCGCCAGCGTTTCGCCGATGCCGGGTAAAGCCTCCAACAACCATACGTCGGCACGATTGATATCGATTTTCTGTGCCGTCTGCTCCTCCACGTTCGCAGGAACATTAAGGACGAGTCCGCTCCGGTTGGCACCGGAGGTCATGCCGCCGGCAGCCTGAATAAGCGTACCTAGAGTATCGTCATCGGAAAATGGATAGTAACCGGGGAGATTAACCTCTCCTCCGATGTAAATACTGCCCTGCCACTCCTCATCATTAGGAAGGGATATCTCGACCGGCTCTCCCGGGCTGAACTTTACCCAGATAACTATTCCACCGGCAATAATGATTAAGACAAGGAGAATAATAACCGCCGTAAATATCCTGCCGGTGTTTCCTTCCGCCATTAAAAACCCCCGAATTTCAAGTACCCGGTTTGCAGGTCCATCTTTTTCGCCGTCTGGCGAAAATAGAGTATAAACGAAGCTGGCAAGTCAGATTACCGGGTAACAGGTATAGTTTAATCGGGGGAGACAGCACTTGTCCAGAGGATTGTTAAAAATATTTCACGGATTTATAGTGGTTCGATATTATCGGGGGATTATCTTCAGTTCTGATACCTGAATATTTATCACGGGTAATGTTGACAAACTTTCACACGAGCCTTAAACTTGTATGCCAACATGCGCAATAAAACACAGGTGGATACAATGGTAAGGGAACAGCGGGTTGCTTAAACTCCGGTCAGGGTCGCCCGTAATTCTTCTTCAGATTCTGGAGTTGTGATGGCTATTATCCGGTCTCCTTCTCTGAAGATAGTGTTAATGGTCGGAATGCGGTTCTTACTCCCTCCCCGGATAACCAGTACCAGTCTACTCCCTTTAGGTATCTCAATCTGCCGGGGGGATTTTCCTATAGCGTCAGCCTTGGGAGGGATTTTAATTTCCACAATTTCCTCTCCGCTGTCCTCGATAGCCAGCAGGTGTGTCAGGGGATGCGTCGGGACATCCTCTTCGATCAATTCGAGGATTACCTTGGTACCGCTGACCGTGACATCGATACCGAGCTTCTTGAAGAGGACTTCGTTACCCGGGTTTCTAATGCGGGCTACGGTACGGGGGACACTAAATTTATGCTTGGCGACCTGGCAGGCGACCAGATTATCAGGGTCTTCGCCGGTAACGGCAACAAGCATATCAGCCCGTTCCGTACCCACCGCAACCAGAGTTGCCGCTTCACAGCCATCTCCCTGGATGCAGATACTGCCCATCTCATTATTGATTGCCTCACAGATGTTGGCTTCCTTCTCGACTATGAGCACTTCGTGCCCTTCATCGAGCAGGGTTTTGGTCAAATAGTAACCTACTCTGCCACCACCGACGATTATTATGTACATTATCTACCTCAGTTCTCCAGCTTTTCCTTCAGAATCTGAGTGATTATTGTGGTAGGGCTGATAGCCTCAAGCCCCAGGGTGTTGTACAACTCCTGACGGAGAGGGTCATAAATCCGACAGATTACCCTGGCTACCTCGAAAATGCGTTTGGCAATCTGACACGCCATGATATTACGATTATCTCCCTGAGTCAGGGCAAAGAAGGCGTCCGCCTCTTCTATACCCGCCCTTCTAAGCACTTCTTGATCGATACCGTTACCCATCAGCGCCTTACCCTTAAACTCAGGCAGTTCCGGTGAAAAAGCAAGCCTGCGAAAACTATAGGCGTCATTGTCGACGATGGTAACCGCATGCCCGTCAGCATCCAGCGCTCTCGCCAGACGGGCACCTACCCGTCCACAACCCATAATGACCACTTTCATGTTATTCAGCCTCAGTTATCCGATATATTGATGATACAGTATAACACGACAGGGAGCATTCTTCAGAACGTGAGGTATAACACTACCGAGTTCAAACTGCCCGAAGCGTGTCTTGTATTCTACACCCATCAGTATAAGGTCAGCCTCACGCTCTCCGGCGAGGTCAACGATAGCGGGACCCGGATCCCGCGCCTGGAGAAGGTCGGTCTCCACCGAATAGCCCTGTTCTTTGGCAACGCCCTCGACACGGTCGAGTATAGCTTCTCCCCTCTGGACCTCGGACTCTACTTCAGCATCCAGGGGCAGGGTACGGTCTATAGGGATGATGTTGACGGCGTATAACCTGGCTTTATCCGGTTTAGCCAGTCGGCAAGCCAGTTTGATTGTCTCTTCATCGACCGCGGTACCGCTTACCGGTACTATAATATTCTGAAATTTCATTATTTCTCTTAATGGTAAAACAGAGGATATTATAATCCTGTATTGAAAAAACTACAACATTTTTCCGGGTGCATTTTTTATCAAGATTAACGCCACTTCCAGAACGGAGGAACGAAAAGCATAAGCACCGTAAATATTTCAAGACGACCGACCAGCATGCACATCGTTAGAACGATTTTACCCACCGGATGGATGAACATATAGTTCGCCGTCGGACCTACCAGGTTCAGACCGGGACCCACGTTGCCGACGCTGGCAAGAACAGAAGATAGAGCGGTTACCTGGTCCAGACCCACGGCACTCATTGCCAGAAAACCGAGAATTATTATAACGAAGTAGACTATAGCCATGCCCATAATCCCGGTTATTATTCCCTCCGATAATACATGCCCTCCGATTTTTAAAGGGATAACCGCCCGGGGGTTGAATGCCAGTACAATCCGGCGGTAGGCATACTTAAAGAGTACCAGCACTCTAGCAACCTTTAACGCCCCGCCTGTCGAACCGGCCGAGGCCCCGATTATCATCAATATAAGTAAAGCCGATTTGGCGAACACGGGCCAGATATCGAAATCGACGGTACTGAAGCCTGTCGTGGTCATAATAGAAACAGTCTGAAAGGCACTCTGCCGGAAGGCTGAACCGAAAGACATGTTCATGCTCAAAGCCAGATTAAGCGCTATGAAGAGAGAACCAACGACAAGGAGAATAATATATAACCTGAACTCCGGATTGTTAATAAGCTGCCTTGCCTGCCGTTTCCAGGCGAGGAAGTAGAACAGGCCGAAATTTACTCCCGCTATCGCCATAAAAACAATAATCACTATCTCAACGAACAGGCTGTTATAGGCTCCGATACTCAAGTCTACCGGGGCAAAACCACCAGTGGGCATGGTGCTGAAAGTCACGGTCAAAGCATCGAATACAGGCATTCTGGCGATAAGAAGCAGGAGAAACTCCAGAGCCGAGAAACCCAGATAAAGCATCCACACCGCCTTGGCCGTATCACGAATACGGGGCGTCAGCCTCTCCGTCTGAGGCCCCGGCATCTCGCTTTCGACCAGGTGGGCGGCACCGATACCGAGTATGGGGAACAGAGCCACAAACAGCGTAATAATACCCATCCCGCCAATCCACTGCGAAAGAGAACGCCACAGGAGAATTCCCTGTGACTGGCTTTCAATGGATGTGAGTACGGTGGCACCGGTGGTGGTGAAACCCGATACCGACTCGAACCAGGCATCCAGGAAACTCTGGAATGTGCCGGCAAACACATAAGGGAGAGTCCCGAAAAATGAGACGAGTATCCAGCTGCCGGCAACCACCATTATTGCTTCACGGCGTCTCAGTCTCCCCTCACCGACCCGAATCAAACGCCAAAGCAGCAGTCCGAGTCCTACGGTTATACCAACCGATACGGCAAATGCTGCAGAACAGGACTCGCCCCGAAAAAGGCTCCAGAAAAGGGGAAGAAGCATAAACAGTCCGAGGATTGTCAGCACCAGCCCGAGGTAACGGCAAACTATTTTTATTCTCATTACCTGTTTTTCACTTAAATAGCTTCTCCACGGAAGGAGTTGCTGATAGGGGAGATATCACGATAACATGGTCACCCGGATACACGATACTATCGTCCGGGGGAATAATAATCTTATCGTCACGGATTATCGCGCCGGCTTTTGCTTCCTTGGGCAGACCGGCTTCAGCAAGGCTTTTCTGAGCGACGCCTGCCGTGGAGCTGACAGCGAACTCTATAACCTGTATCTCTTCGCCGCCGATAAACGTAGCTGAAATCGCTCCGCCGTGGAGGACGAATTGAGCGATTCTACCTGCTGTTAATAAAAGCGGGGATACAGCTATATCGACCCCTATCGCCTCTGCCAGAGGTATGTATCCCGGCTTACTGAGCACAATCATATTCCGTGATACTCCCAGGTTCTTGGCAAGCAATGCGCACAGAATATTCAGCTCGTCACTTTCGGTAGTAGCCACGAAGGCATCCGCCGATGAAACCCCCTGCTCTTTCAGGAAATCGACATCCGTAGCATCACCCTGGACAACAACCGCTTTTTTCAGATTGGCAGCAATCTCCTGGCTCCGGTTCAGGTCTTGCTCGATAACCATGACCGATATTCCCTGCTTCTCCAGTCCCTCGGCAACGATAACACCGATACGGCTCCCGCCGAAGACAACCACGTTCCTGACGGGTGGCTGGGGCTGAGTAAACACATCACTCAACCCACTCATAGATTCCCGAGAGGCAAGCAGGTAAATATGGTCGTCGATTTCCAGGGTTTCGTCAGGAGCCGGCACGAATGATCTACCGCCGCGGACGATTGCGGCAACGACACACGGTTCAGGAAATTTAACCCTGGGAAGAGGTTTGCCCACCAGCGCCTTCTGCTCCACTCTGAACTCTCCTATCTGTATCCGGCCGTCGGCAAAACTGGTCAAAGGAGCGGGGCATAGACCGCAGAGGACGCTTTCTATTTCATCGGCCACCGCAACTTCAGGATTAATGAACAGGTCGACCCCAAGAGTTTTTGGTCTGACTACTTTCCGCGCTGCTGAGGGCGACTTGGCAGCGGTAACGAAATAACCGGAGTATTCAGGGTTGCGCACTCTCGCCACTGTCATAGCCGCGCCCAGTTCTTTTGCCAGGAAGCAGATTAGCACATTGGTTTCGTCGTTATTGGTAACGGCGATAACCAGATCAGCACGGTTGACCTCCGCTTCTCTGAGGATTCTAGGGGTAGTAGCGCTTCCGATGATAGTCTTAACGTCGAGATTACTGCGGATACCTTCTACCACTCGATCGGAAGGTTCCACTACCGTAACTTCGTGTTTGCCTTCCGCCAGTACCGAGGCTATGTTCAAGCCCACAATACCGGCACCTGCTACGATGATATACACTTATCTTTCCCGCTAGCTACTGGCCGAACCTCTAAACAACCTCCGGATATTTCTGAAAATAGCCGGAATTAGTCCCCGGGACTTTCTCCGCCTCCTCAGTACCCTGTCACCAGCCCGGGTTGTGGGTATTTGCTCAAAAGGTTCCTTTTCCGTCATCTTATTTCTCTCCAAGCCCGGTTGCCTTTTACCAAGAACTTACAGTTATTATAGTTCAATAAAGGTGTTTTTAGGAAATAAATCCTTCATATATTCCGGGTTAAATACACAAACAATTGCAGGATTGTACTCCTCTATTTACCGGCTGTCAAGGGGTTTTTGAAAATAAAATAATATGGAAAAATAA
>CAZCMK010000058.1:0-10612 GCA_964499775.1 uncultured Dehalococcoidales bacterium
TATCGGCATAATCATCCAGTATCACATCGCCTAGAGCGGTGGCGACTACCTGGTTGAGGGTACCACCTTGAAAATCGCCCTGACTCGTCTGTATCCAGCTCTCCGAGAGGGGTACGAGGTCGTCAAAGTTAATCGAAACCTCCCCGTTCTGCATAGTAAGCAGCCGGTAGTCCGGCGTTTGCCCCGCTTCTACCGAGCCTGCCATGTAAATTTTCATATTGAGATAAGAGTAAGCTTTGGTCAGGTTGGCGGTATTGGTCAGGTAAAACTTCGCCAGCAGGTCACCGCTGTAGTCTACATCGGGGACGATGGTAAAAATATTACCGGAAGGCACCTCTCCCTCAAGCGGAGGGGCGTCATAACTAACCTCGGCATATACCCGGGTACAGCGCGTTTCCTCGGCATCCACGTCATTGGGGCTCCTTAACCCTGCGCCGATCTGTAAATCGCTTATCTCATCCCAGGTCCAGTTATCAGTCGACTGCGGATTGGTATTCCACTGGTATGAATATGCTGCATAGTCCGTGGTCACGGTTACGGGGGTAGTATTGTGCTCATTGCCGTTAGTCTTAATGTGAATATAAGCACTTGCCTGCGTGATGTTAGCCGTATTGGACCTGCACATGATATAGAATTTCACATAGTTAATCGTACCGGCACCCGTAGTGCGTTCTTCGATTTCATACAGGTCTTCCTGATAGCTCGCGCTATCGGTGTACACGTAGGTGCTGTCGCTATCGCTTGTGTCGTCATCCACTTTATCCCAGTGTTCTCCGGAAGCCGGAAACTGGCCGGAGAGGAGTGTTTCATCGCCGGGCCCGTTGGTACTCAGGTTTTCTGTCTCCGTTACCGGTGTAAGAATAGAATCCCAGTCGGGCTGGGTTGCCGTGGCATTGCTGGTGGCGATATTGCCTGTCGGTTCGACAATACCTATGGTTGTCTCGGATGTTGTCCAGGTATAGGCAAACGAGCCGCTGGTTAAAACCAGGACCACGAACAAAGCTATCGAAAAATATAGCTTGTTCTTTGCCGTCTTATTCATCTGCATACCCTTAAACATCATTCCGGCTCCGATTACCTCTGTCTGATTTCCATCCACAGTTGCGGCTGGTAACTGCTGTCACTTAAAGACTTGTACGGAAACAGGCGGAAACTGCCTCCGTTTAGCACAACGTTATAAGGGCCGTTACCGGTTCCGTTTTCCCAGGTAAAGAATGCCTCCGAGTTTTGCAGGGTGAGAACCTGTACTTCTCCCTGCTCATCGGCGGTCGTATTATCGCTGTCCCAGAACTCCAGCTTCATATTAATATGCTCGTATTGCCGGGCCAGGGCACCGGTATTGGTCAGATAAACTCTTATCAACAGGTCACCAGTGAAACTCGTACTCGGGTCTACCGTGAACAGAGAGCCTGTCGACCAGGTACCGGAATAGTCGCCGAAGACAGTTGGCACCGTAACCGTCAAGTTCTCGGTCACGGTGGCGAAGTCTTCTCCTATTGAGGTAGCAGTGATGGTGGTTGTCGATGTCTGCTGAGCAAAAGCAAATGTACCACCGGTGGTTACGAGTGCTGCTATTATGGCTATGATTAAAAGTTTCTTCACTATTCCTTACTCCCGGGTTTTCACTGATTTTTCCTTTATTCCGCTTGATCAAATTTCCTTTTTAAAATGGGGCTCCCTTGGGTAAAGGGAGCCCCATTATCCGGCTCCCAGGCGGTTTAACTAATGGTCGCCAGCCTGAACCACCTGAGCGTACAAGGATGGATCCGCCGCGCCTAACCAGCCGCTTCCGAAAGTCTTGTAGCTGCCGCCATCACAGTAGATATAAACCTTACCGTCTCCTACCCCATTCCAGTCGGTGTATTCGATTTCGAAGGTCGCACCCGGAGTGTCGAGACTGATAATCTCGGTAGCACTGACAAGAGGATTCGTTACGTTATCCGTAAGCTGAACCCTCATCATCCAGGAAGAGTAGTCGTCCTGAAGCAAGTCAACGTTGTTAAGGTAGACGTTCAAAACAAGGTCACCGGTATAGGAACTATCCGGTACGACGTCGAACAGTATTCCTGAACTTATTACTCCCCTGTGCTTGCCCAGCAGGTCGTAGTCGATACTGGCAGTACCTGTAGCGTTAGCGGTAACAGAGCAAAAGTCCGTGCTGCCGCCACCAACGGTTATCGTTGATGTGTCCGTGGTCTGGGTGTAGGCGAACACGGCACCGGTAAGCACGAGAGTGAGCAGGAAAGAGCCCAGTATGGCAAACGGTTTCATGCTTTTACGGGCGAACTGCAACACGTCTCCGTCAGATAGTACCATCTCCGACTCGCGCCCTTTCTTCAGCCACTTGCCGTTGATTTTTACTCTGGTGCGGTCGGGCAGGCCGAACTCCGAGCCGAATATTTCCCGTGCTTCGGCTATGGTTTTGCCGGTCAGTTCGACCTCTTTACTGTTTTCTCCGTAGTTAATGTTTACCATTTTTTTCTCCTTTTTTTGATTGACAATTATTTGTGGTTAGTAATATACTTTTTATCCCGTTGAGGTGGTTGGTTCTCCCTCCGTGCGATTATCTCCGGAGTTCCCGCCACCTTTTCATATCCTGCTTCACATCTTGCTACCTCCTTATATCTTGTATAAATTTAACTCTCGGTAAGAGATTTAAAGCGTTCCCTTAAACTCTCTTTGAAAGCATCGAATTCTTCTTTGGTTATATACTCTTCGGACGCCTTACCGTGTCTGGTCCGCGTAATCGCCGAAGATAGACCTCTCTGGGCCGCCTCGATTACGTCGCGGTTGTGTTCATTGGATACCAGCTTCTTCCATATTACGCCGAGCTCCCGGTTGATAGTGTCTTCATTGATTCCGAGGGCAGTGGAAATATCTTCAAAAGTATCTCCGTCGGCAATGCGGCGTAAAACTTCGTTTTCACGGGCGGAAAGGCTTGCCAGAAGATTATCCACCTCTTTATTCAGCAAGGCGAAATTATCAAATTCATCAATTACACGGGGGGCAATCTCGGGCCTGAGCAGAGCCTGGACTATAGGTTCGGCTCCACCGGCAATATCTCTGATTAACTTGATTAGTTTATCCGGGTCGATATCTTTGGTCACACACCCGCTGGCTCCACACTTCAATGCATCATAAAGCTGCTCTTCGTTATCCGTGTCCATAACCAGAATCACCGAAACCTGCGGGTAGTTCTGCTGGATTTTGCGGGTAAGATTCACACCGGTTAACTCGCTGTTGTTTGCGTTTAATATCGCTATCCTGGGAGGGTTATTGATTATGAAATCAAGTGCCTCCTGGTTATCGGTGGTCTCGCCGATAACGTCGAGGTCCTCTTCCCCGGAAAGCGTGAAATGAATCCCTTCCCTGAAGAGAACCTGCCAGTCAGCTAAAAAGACGCTAATCTTTTCCATTTCTAATTGCCCCCTAAATTATTTGAAGTTACTTCTATGATTCAATGTATCACACGGATATAAAGGCAGACATAAAAATGATAAATATTTCATAAAGGTTTCATAAAGGTTTCATAAAGGTTTTCCACTCTCACAAGAGGTAAATAAATCCAGCAGCGGCGGCTTAAAAACAGACGATGTTTATAGCTTTATCCGGGTAAAATAGACAGCCTCCGGAATGATGCATAAAAAAGCACCGGCTGTGTCGGACTGCCGGTGCCAATTAGCCAGTTCGTAGAAGAAAGCGGGATTAATCAGGCGGTTTTATGGTATTCAGCGGTATATTGAGATTTTGATTCTTTGTATTCCGCCTCGCTTAAGCCGGCGTTAGAAAATAAAGTACGTATTTCTCCAGCCGGCATACCGTGGGACACTCTAGTCGGTTCGCAGATGAAAAATTTGCCTCCCGTCTTCAGTAAGCGGGATAACGCGTGTACGGTATCCTGTCTCTCCGCGGGAGCTATATCATGGATAACATGAAATGTCGTAACGACATCGTATGAAGAATCGGGCAAAGACATCTTCCTGATGTCCCCTGCCCTGCATTCCACGTTGGGATATTTCCAGAGTCTTTTTTCAGCCCTGTTTACCCAGTAGTTCGATATATCGACGCAGGTCAGGTGTCCGTTATTGCCGAGAAGTTTTACCAGAAACCGGGAACCGGCTCCGCCGCCACAACCGAAGTCCAGTACCCTCTCACTTCCTTCAAGACCGAATGTTTTGAAATATGGAGAATACAATAGGGGTCCTCCGAGAAGACCTTTTAACTTATCTTCCAGAACAAAGAGCATGGAGGGATGTTCAAAATCGTATCCCGTGTATTTATATGTTTCCATATTACGTCCTCCTTATTATAAAAAGTTTATTCAGTCTAACTCCGCCAGTTTTGTGTCAATCATCGTATCTATCCCAAAATGCGCTGCTTCCCTCAGGTCCTCGAGAGCCTCTTTCTCGGTACCACCTGAGGCGATAACAACAATCGGCTGCCAGACGATATAATATTCTCCGAGTACTTCATCGAACTCTATTCTAATAACATTCTCATCAGGCACCATCAACGTGATTAACTCCTGCCCTTAAGTAATTGCTTAACCGACTTATTAACCACTACTCAGGATTTCCTCGATTTCATCATACGCTTGAGAAATAACAGCACGAATTTTATCAGTCTTTTCAGCATCCAGATATCGAAATCCACGACCGAGCATGTTCTCAAGCTCGTGGAATTCCTTCATCACCATAGTCATTCTACCGATATTCTTAAAACTCCACCTGTGTTTCATCTGGTCTTTCACGCCGTCGGTAAGCTCCTTCTGCTCCGCCAGGAATTCCAACCCCTGTTCAGTGATGGTATAGACCTTTTTCCCGTCCTGTTCTTTGCAGACAACATACCCCAGGTCTTCCAGCATCTGTAAGGTGGGATAAACGGCGCCAGGGCTCGGTTTGTACAGACCGTAAGACTGCTCTTCGAGTTCGCGGATAACGTCATAGCCATGCCGCGGTTTATCCTTTATCAGATCCAGAACGACGTACTTGAGGTCGCCTTTGTGGAAAGAAGTTTCCCGCCTCCTGTTTCCAAAAAACCTTTCTTCACGCATCCTGCCTCTAAACATATTCCGCTCCTTTATCTATTACGCATTATAGTTATATCTAATAATATCACGATATATCTTGATATATTTTAATACCCGACATTCTGTTTGTCAAGAGGTTTTTTTCTATTCGTTTTTAGTTAATATTGTCATTGCGAGTCCGCCTGAGGCGGACGAAGCAATCCATATAAATCTTCGAGATTGCCACGTCGTTCGCCATAGGCGAACTCCTCGCAATGACAGTATGTAGCCCAACACCCTGCCCTATCTCTATGAAAGGATAAATACCCTACCCTATCTCTTGGAATCACCCTGGCTCTCGTTTGACATGCGGTTAGTGGGAAAGCCATAATTATAGATAATTTTTCGTTATAAAGGTATCCTCATAGTTCGCTTTTAAAGCTATCCTTAACGTAAAGGAGTTCGGAATGAGTAAAGAGCCAATTACCTTAGAACTGCTTAATCCTCGCGGTGAGATTGAACCCCCGCCGGTATTCGCGCCCGCACCGCGGGTTGCCGACCTGGCGGGCAAGAAAATCGGCCTGTATTCAAACGGGAAACAGGGTGTGGACAATCTTTACACCGTTATCGAAGAGCTATTGAAGCAGAAATACCCCGACGTGAAGACAACCAGGTTAACAGGCGCTTTTGAAATCAGAGACGATGAAGCCAGCGCCTGGGCATCGGAGGTGGATACATTTATCTATGCGGTCGGAGACTGAGGTTCCTGCACGTTTGCCGGAGTTGCCGGCACGATAAAACTGGAAAAACTCGGAATACCCGGAGTGTTTATTGCCTGCGATACTTTCGCCGAAGCCACCAAATCGGCCTCGGAAGACAATGCAATGCCCACGGTTCGTTTCCGCACGGTTACATCCGCGGAGTTCTACCGGGTTAGAGGGAGTGTTGAGGAGGTGAGGCCACTGGCGAAAGGAGTGATAGACGACCTTATCGAGGCTCTGACCGCTCCACTGACAGCCGGGGAGAAAGGCCCCGGACAGGTGAAAAAAGAAACTGACGAATCGGCACCGGTCACCGTGACCGGCGAGTCCTACGAAAGCGCGGTTGAGGAGTTCAACAGGGTATTCCTTGAAAACCTCTGGGGCGACGGCTTGCCGCTGGTACCGCCGACCCCGGAGCGGGTAAAGTGGATGCTCTCCGGGACAAGCCGTTCTCCCCGGGAAGCGATAGGCAAGGTCAGCCCGAAGCAGGGAGTCGCCACGGTTGAAAAGATTGCCGTCAACGCGGTCATGGCGGGAGCCAGGCCGGAGTACCTGCCGGTGATAATCGCCATAATGGAGGCGCTTACCAACGAGAAATATGATGACAGGCATGTCCTTCTTTCGGCAGGCTCTTTTATACTCCTAATAGTGGCAAGCGGACCGATAGTTAAGGAAATCAATATGAGGTCGGGAATAGGCTTCATGGGTCACGGCTGGAGAGCAAATAATACCATCGGGCGCGCCGTAAGGTTAACCACGCTTAACATAGGCCACATCTGGCCGGCTCTTAACGATATGGGACTAACCGGGCGGATATCGCCGCACACGTTCTTTACCATTGCTGAAAACACCGAACTCAGCCCCTGGGAACCCTACCACGCCAACCGGGATTTCAAGACGGACGACAGTTGCGTGACCGTCGCCTCGATACACGGTCACAGTCCGATGCATAACTTCTACGGCGGGATGATAGGGACCTGGAATGCAAAGGACATACTGGACAGGATAGTAGAAAGCATCATAAGGAGCGACCGCTGGATGTTCCGCCAGTGGGGAAGCAAGGGCGTGGGCGCAATACCTGGCTCGGGAGGAGGCGGGAATAACCACATGATTATTCTCTTCCCGGAACTGGTTTCGGAGTTTAAAAAGATGGGCTATAACCAGGAAAGCCTGCAAAACGAGATTTACGGACGAGCCTCGGTTCCCTACGATGAGCTAAGCCCCGAGGAGATACAGGGAATCCGGACCGGGATGGAAATCGGAGTCGTTCCGCCGGACCGTAAAGAGGTATTCGAAGCGGCCCTCAAACCCGGCAAGACGGTCCCGGTCATGGTATACCCGGACAACGTTAACCTCTTCGTGTCCGGCGGCGCCCCGGGCTGCGCTTTCTCGTTCAATTACTATCGGATTCCTCCGTACAACTATACGGCGCTTATGACGAGAAAGATAACCGGAGCCACACTGACCAGAGCCGGAACGAACAACGCCTAGAAAAAATATCCACCTGAAAAAAAACACCTGATAGCAAGGTTCGTGAAAGGAGTACCAAAATGCCTGATTGGGATGCTGTAATAATCGGCGGTGGACCCGCTGGCCTGACGGCAGGACTGTATCTATGTCGGGGTAACTGGCGAACCCTCCTGCTGGAGAAGGCAGCCTACGGCGGGTATTTAATGAATACCGAGATGATAGAAAACTACCCCGGATTTCCCGAAGGGGTAATAGGCGCCATGCTCGGCATGGACATGATGAAACAGGCAAAGAACTACGGACTAGAGCTGAAGATGGCAAACGTAAATACGGTGCAGGGTTCTTCGAGTAACAAGTGGGTGACCTGTGCCGACGGCACTACATATACGACTTCGGCAATCATAATAGCCGGGGGTTCGGTACCGAAAAAACTCGGCGTCCCCGGAGAAGAACAACTCCGTGACAGGGGCGTAATCAACTGCGCCTTCTGCGACGGCGGCCAGTTTTTCGAGCAGGAGGTCGCGGTATGCGGCGGCGGCGACTCCGGCATAACGGAAGCCCTGTACCTCGCCAAGATAGCTTCGAAAGTGATAGTTATCGAAGCCATGCCGCAGCTCAACGCTACGGGGATACTCCAGGACAGAGTAGCCGAGAACCCCAAGATAGAAGTACGGACCGGGACGACGGTCAGTGAGATTGTCGGTGAAAACCACGTAGAAGCGGTTAACGTGGTCAAAGAGAAAAGCGGGGAGCAGGAGACGATTAAGGTGGACGGCGTACTCGTCCATATCGGCCTCGACCCGAATACCGACTACCTCGAGGGTGTCGTACCGCTGGACAGTCAGGGGCAGATAGTGGTGAATGAGTGGATGGAGACGGAAGTGCCCGGCATCTTCGCCGCCGGAGACATCAGGAGCGACTCACCGCGGCAGGTATCTGCTGCGGTTGGTGACGGCGCTGCCGCCGGTATGGCAGCCCAGAGGTATCTACAACAACTAACCTAGAAAACCAGATTCTTGAAAACCATATACCCGGGAAGTCCCGGGTATATTTTTATCATCAGATAGACGGTGAGGAGAGCCCGCTACCCTCGGCCCAGGTACTTTTGCTCCCTGGGCATCTGTATCATCTCAAGGACATTGATATCGGGAGGTAGACAAGCCATGTATACCGCTGCCTCAGCTATTTCCTCTGGTTTCATCGACGGCTCCGGTTGCGGTCCCGGTCCGAGAGGAGGCGTCATACCCGGTGGAGGTGGAGGAGGAGAATCACGCATAGTATTGCCCGGATGCAGGATACCGCAGTTAATTCCGTACTCGCGACCTTCGAGAGCCGTAGTCTGCGTTAAGCCGACCAGACCGAATTTGGTAGAACTATAAGCAGCACTGAAATTCCGCACCCGTTGGGCGGAAATACTACCGATATTTATTATCCGTCCGCCTCCCTGCTCTTTCATGATGCGGAAGGCGGCACGGGTACATAAAAAGGGTGCTCGGAGATTGGTGGCAATTACGGCATCCCAGTCTTCCGTCGACAGTTTATCAACCGGTCCGCCATTGAAGATACCCGCATCATTGACCAGAATATCCAGCCTGCCGAAGCGTTCCATCGTCCTGACAAACAGGGTATCTATTTGTTTCTCCTCGATGACATCGGTCGGGACAGCTTCAACCTGAACACCGAGGCCAAGGATAGTCTTCTCAGTTTCTTTCATGGCTTCGACATCCCTATCAGCCAGTACCAGGTCCGCGCCTTCTTTTGCCATGCCTATAGCGATAGCCTTGCCGATCGTATGGGCTGAACCGGTTACCAATGCTACCTTACCTTCCAGTTTGCCCATCAGCCGTCTCCTCTTCTTTAAGATTTTAGTCAGTTTATAGAATTACACGCCACAAACGATGTTATCGAATAGACTCTGGGATGTCAAGAATACAGAGGTAGAAACCATGAAGAAATAGCTGGTAATAAGGATACGAAAAGGCTTCTTTATAAAAGCAGCTTTATCCTGTCAGATACCTGTCTATATCAGCGGCGGCGCGTTTGCCGGCACCCATGGCGCTGATTACCGTGGCGGCGCCGGTGACGATATCTCCGCCAGCCCACACTTTATCCTTTACCGTCCTGCCGGTCTCCTCATCAGCCACCACCGTACCTCTTCCTTTCGTCTCCAGTCCCTTTGTAGTCCCGGCAATCAGAGGATTGGGAGTAGTACCGAGGGCGACGACCGCTACATCCACGTCAATAGTAAACTCGCTGCCTTCCTTGACAATCGGCCGCCGCCGGCCGCTGTCGTCAGGCTCACCGAGCTCCATCTGGTAGCACTCAATCGAGACCAGGCAGTTCTGCTCATTACCGATGAACCGCTTCGGATTGGTAAGCAGCCTGAAGTCGATACCTTCTTCCTGAGCATTCTCCACCTCTTCATGTCGAGCCGGCATTTCTGCTTCGGACCTGCGGTAGAGTATATACACCTTCTCGGCGCCCAGTCTGAGAGCGCACCTGGCAGAGTCCATCGCCACATTACCGCCACCGATTACCGCCACTCTCCTGCCCAGTTTCACCGGCGTATCATATTCAGGAAACAGGTAAGCCTTCATCAGGTTGACGCGGGTTAGAAACTCATTGGCGGAATATACGCCGTTAAGGTTCTCGCCGGGGATATTCAGAAACATTGGCAGTCCGGCTCCGGTACCCAGGAATACTGCCTGGTAGCCGTCAGCCAGCAGCTCGTCAATAGTAGCGATTCTGCCCACCACCTGGTCCAGTTTAAGCTCTACACCCAGGGAGGTAACGAAATCCGCCTCCGACCGGACAATCTCCTTGGGTAGCCTGAACTCGGGTATGCCGTACATCAGCACCCCGCCGGCAACATGAAGCGCCTCGAAGATGGTTACGCTGTGTCCCGCCCTGGCGAGGTCGGCTGCCGCGGTCAGTCCGGCGGGACCCGAGCCTACCACCGCTACCTTTTTACCTGTCGGCGGCGGGGGTGTCGGTTTCGGGTTCTCTCCACCTTTATTTCTCCGCTCCCAATCGGCAACGTACCTCTCCAAGCGTCCTATTGCTATCGGCGCGCCCATTTTATTGAGTGAACAGACCGACTCGCACTGCGTTTCCTGAGGACAGACCCGTCCGCAGACACCGGGCAGGGCATTCTTACTCTTGAGTATCCTCACCGCTTCCGGCATATCGCCTTCGCGCAACGCCTTGATAAAGTCAGGTATGTCTACTTCTACCGGGCAGCCCTCGACGCAGTTACGCTTCTTGCACTGGATGCAGCGGTTTGCCTCAGCCAGAGCCTGTTCCGGGGAATAGCCGAGGGCGACCTCGTTGAAGTTCTTGCCCCGTGCCTTGGGGTCTTGCCTCGGCATCGGGA
>CAZCMK010000059.1:0-10591 GCA_964499775.1 uncultured Dehalococcoidales bacterium
GTGAGTACAAAGACCAACCGAAATAAAACGATATATGGTACTATTGACGGATGCTAAATTAGCTGAAATAATGAGATAAAAGGCGATAAGGCTGGCAAGAATTATGCACTGGCTTGATATTGTAATACTGGTAATAGCAGGAATCACGACCTTTGTAGGTTTCAAAATGGGAATTATAAAGGCAGCTCTGATTCTGGTGGGGATAATTGTAGGAGTCGTTCTGGCGGGCCGCCTTTACGCACCACTTGCCGAAAGATTAACCTTTATCCAGCAGGAAAATATCGCCCAGGCGGTTGCTTTTGCCATAATACTGGTCCTGGTAATCGTGATAGCCGGAGTTCTGGCAACGGTATTGAAGTGGGCCGCCAAGGCAGTGATGTTGAACTGGGTCAATCTCCTCGGCGGCGCTGTGTTCGGCTTGCTTGTGGGAGCTCTATTCTGCGGAGCGTTACTCTCTCTCGGAGGTAAGTTTCTGGATATATCCGACATCATCGGACAGTCCGCTTTAGCGGGTGTATTATTAGAACGTTTCCCAGCAGTACTGGGTTTGCTTCCCGAAGAATTCGATTCGATACGTGATTTTTTCCAGTAAACCGGGTATATATTACTCGCTCTGTAATTCAGTATATCAGTTAATTAGCTCAGTCCGTCTAAAGACCTAATCCGGATGCAGTGCCTTATATTTCTCAAGCAATTGCTCATGACTCTCCTGATGGTCCGGGTCGGTCACGCAGGCATCAACAGGGCAGATTTCAGCGCATTGAGAGCTATCATGAGCACCAACACACTCGGTGCATTTATTGGGGTCGATTACATAGATTGTTTCCCCTTCACTGATTGCTTCGTTCGGACACTCTGTCTCACAGGCTCCGCAACTGATGCAATCATCTGTAATCTTGTACGCCATATATTCCTCCTTTATTTAACCTCGGTTATATATTATTATACCAGACTGCTATTTATGCAAGTATTTTTCTTTCAACGCCTCGGCAACAGGTTCCGGTACAAGGTCACCGATACGTCCACCCAGGCTGGCTACCTCCTTAAGGCGTGCCGAGCTGAGGAACTGGTATTTCAGGCTTGCCATCAGACATACCAGCTCGATATCGGGAGATAGATTTTTATTCATCAGCGCCATTTCACGCTCGTATTCAAAATCGGCACCTATCCTCAATCCCCGGACTATCGCCTTCGCCCCCACTTTTTCCGCGAATTCAACAGTCAGTCCGCTAAATGCCCGGATCTCTATGCAGGGATTATCAATGACTGATTGTTTCGCCAGGCTTAACCTTTCTTCCGTATTAAACAGAAGAGTCTTGGACGGAGTGTCATATATTCCTATGACAACCTTACTGAATAATTTGGCCGCTCTGGAAGCTATATCCAGATGCCCGTTGGTAATCGGGTCAAAGGTACCCGGATAGAGAGCAGTTGTCACGCCCTGTCCTCCTTTCGATATATTGAAATGCAGCTATCGCCGTGGCGATGCTCTTTGACCATTTTGAAAGGGGAATACGCCGGCGCCAGAGAAAGATGAGGAGAGTGAGTTACTACTACAGTCGTATGTTCTCCAACCATTCCGGATATTGCCAGTTGCTCCAATATATCACCTATAGAAGAATCGGAATAAGGCGGGTCTATTAAAATAATACCGTACTCCTTGTCAAGAAAAGAAAATGCTTTGGTTACATTACAACAATATACGTGGGCCCGTTCTGTAAGTTTTGTTTTTTCCAGGTTCTCCCTGATTATAGCACAACACTGCGGGGCACGTTCAACGAAATCCACCCATCCGGCGCCCCGGCTTAACGCCTCGATACCAAGACCACCGCTCCCGGAGAATAAATCGAGTACTCTATCCCAGTCGCCGGTAATATTTTCAAGTATAGAAAAAATAGCTCCCTTTACTATATCCGTTGCCGGACGGGTAGCGCTTCTTTTTGGTGCTTTAAGCCGGTGCCCTTTGGCTGTACCAGCGATTACTCTCATTATGCGTATTGATGATAACCAGTTTTACGGAATGTTGTCAATCTCTATTTATCAGGTCCTGCATCCTGGGGATAACATCTTCATACAAAGGTAGCCCGTGACCAAAACACAGAATGCCGATATCATATGCCGACACTTTCCTGACCGACTCCATACCTTCTTTGAGGTCTGAACTAACCATCTTGGGAGGCAGGTGAAGTGTCTTACGCCTCTTTCTAAGGAGGTCACCGGCGATAAGCAGTTTGTTCTGCTTCGAATACAGGCTGATACTGCCCGGAGTATGCCCCGGCGTGTGGATAACCTCAAGACCCCCGAGCGGTTCAAGTACCTCGCCGCCTTCAAGCTGGATATCCACATCTTCAGGCATGATGGAGAAGACCGAACGCAGCTTTGAGGAAAACTGGTCCAGTGATACCCTGTATCTGGACCCGACGGCGGGAGGATGTTTCCTTTCGCCAATATCAGCTTTATGAACGGCTACCTTCGCCGAGGTCAGCTTCTTCAATTCAGCCAGACCGCCTATATGGTCGATATGGTTATGCGTAAGTATAATAAGGCTGATTTCTTCAGGAGAACGTCCCAGGTGGTTTATAAAGTCTACTATATGGGACGTGCCTTCTATCAGACCAGTATCGATGAGCGTCAATTGCTCGTCGACAACCAATACCACATTCGCACCACGGTAAGTAATCTGATAAACACTGGGAACAACCTCCGTTGTGCTATGGATGAAACGTCGGATTCTGGATATGACGGACATCTTATTATCTGATTGCATAAGGTAATTACAGGATTAGTCCTGCCGGACTATATTGATTTCGGCGCCAGCTCTTCGGACTCCACAATATTTTTCGTTTTTTTCCACTGAGTTTCGGTTAAACCGAGTCTCTCGAAGACCTCATCTACATAGCGGAGATAGTACTCGTAATCGAAGAGTTTTTCAAGTTCTTCTGAAGTCAGATGGTCGGTAACCTCAGAGTCCGCTTTCAAAAGACTGAGAAAATTCCTGTTTCCTCTCCACGCCTTCATAGCATTACGCTGTACCAGTTCATAAGCTTTCTGCCGACTCAGCCCTTTATCTATAAAAGCCAGCATCACCCGCTGCGAGAATATCAGCCCCTTGGTAAGCTCCATGTTTCGCTTCATCCTCCGTGGATACACTAGCAGTCCTTTCATCACCGAAGTGTAAAGGGAGAGCGAATAATCAAGCAGCAAGCAGGAATCGGGGAGTATGACGCGCTCGGCAGACGAATGGCTGATATCCCGTTCATGCCAGAGAGCGATGTTTTCCATCGATGTAAGAGCCTCACCTCTTACCAGCCTGGCTATACCGCAGACACGCTCGCACAGTTCCGGGTTACGCTTGTGCGGCATGGCTGAGGAGCCGGTCTGCCCCGAACTGAACGGTTCTTCGACTTCCCGCGTTTCCGTTTTTTGCAGTCCCCGAATCTCGGTAGCAAACTTCTCCAGCGAGCTGGCGATTATCGCCAGCGTGGTAACGAACTGTGCATGTCTGTCCCGCTGCAGCACCTGATTGGACACCGGCGCCGGCGTAAGTTTCAGCCTGGCACAGGCTTTCTCCTCGACCTCCGGAGACAGCGTAGCGTAGGTACCCACCGCCCCGGAAATTTTACCTACCGCTATTCCCCTGATAGCTTCATTTAGTCTCTGGCGATTGCGGCTCATTTCCTCCACCCATATCGCCAGCTTCAAGCCGAAGGAAGTCGGTTCGGCATGGATACCGTGAGTGCGTCCTATCATCGGTGTGTATTTATATTTCAATGCTTTCTCAGCCAGTACCGTGATGAGCTCCTTTATATCCTGTGTTAAAATTTCACCGGCTTCAACAAGCTGCAAACTGAGAGCTGTATCCATTACATCGGACGAAGTAAGACCGAGGTGGATATAACGCGATTCTTCACCCATGCTCTCCGCAACAGCACCGAGAAAAGCGGTCATATCGTGGTGTGTCTCCTTCAGAATCTCCTCCATCCGCTTCAGGTTCACCCTTGCCATTTTAATCTTGGGCACGTCATTCCTGGGGATAACTCCCAAATCCGCCCAAGCCTCGCAGACGGCGATTTCCACATCGAGCCACTTATCGAACTTGTTTTCGTCCGACCACACCCTTTTCATCTGCGGCCTTGAATACCGTTCTATCATTTCTTTTCTCCTTGCAGCTCGCTCCGGTATCGTTCGTAGGCTTGCAGGATTTCATCGTGTTTTAAGCCGAGAATCTCAGCCGCCAGATAGGCAGCATTTTTAACCCCGGCAGCGCCTATAGCCACAGTGGCTACCGGTATCCCGGTGGGCATCTGCACTATCGAATAAAGAGCATCGGCACCTTTCAGTTCGCCCCCGGCAAGCGGCACGCCGATTACGGGCAGCGTTGTCCAGCTGGCAAGAACTCCGGGCAGGTGGGCAGCCATACCTGCAGCAGCGATAATCACTTCGATGCCTCTGCTCCGCGCTTCCTGGCCGTATTTCCGCGCCTTCTCCGGTGTGCGATGAGCCGATATCACGTTGACTTCATAATCGATACCTAGCTCTTTTAGAGTATCCAGCGCCGGCTGTATAGTTTCGGTATCCGATTTAGAACCCATGACCACGCCTACCAGCGGCATATTCCCACCTCACTATTTTCATTCAATTTTGTGCTATCCCCACTACCCCCTAATAAGGGCAATATCCTTTCGATAATAACAGCCTTCGAAGCGTATCCGCGGCACATTAGCATAGACCTTTTCTCTAGCTTCATTAATGGTTTGACCGGTAGCCACTACCGTCAGGACACGTCCGCCGCTGGTTAATGTTTTTCCATTCGGGCCCGGTTTTGTTCCGGCATGGAACACGATAATGTCATCATCCAGCTCATCCAGTCCGCTGATAGGAAAGCCCGTTTTATAGCTTCCCGGGTATCCTCCCGAAGCCATGACCACCCCTACACAGGCGTCGCCGCTGCACTCCACGGTTATCTGGTCAAGAGTGCCGTCAATTACCGCCAGCATGATATCGACAAGGTCGGTCTTTAAACGCGGCAGGACAACCTGGGCTTCAGGGTCGCCCAGCCTGGCATTGAATTCTATTACTTTCGGTCCTTCATCGTTTATCATCAGGCCGCCGTAAAGGACCCCTTTGTAGGGTCTTTTTTCCTTATCCATAGCCCTTACGGCAGGACGCATGATGGTATCCATGACAGCTTTGCCAAGCTCCGGACTGTAAAAATAGGGAGGGCTGTAGCTGCCCATACCGCCTGTGTTCGGGCCCCTGTCACCATCGTAGATACGTTTATAGTCGCAGGCGTCCGCTACCGGAGCTACGTTTTTGCTATCGGTAAAGATGAACGAACTCATCTCTTTGCCATAAAGGCTCTCCTCGATAATCACCGTTTCTCCGGCTTCCCCCAGGGTTTTCTCGACCATAACACTGGCGAGAATGTCGAGCGCCTGGGCGACAGAATTAGCGAAAATCGCCCCCTTGCCAGCCGCCAGACCGTCTGCTTTTATCCATACGGGTGAAGACTGCTGTTTTACATAATCAGAAGCATGATTGTAATCGGAGAAGCTGCTGCTCTTGGCACATGGGATACTGTACTTCTGCATCAGCCCCTTTGCGAAAGCCTTGCTGGACTCTATCTGAGTAGCTCCTTTGGTGGGACCGAATATCGGGATGCCGATTGTCTGGAAACGGTCAACCACCCCTTCGGCAAGAGGTATTTCGGGACCGACAACTACGAGCCCTATCCCTTTTTGCTGCACGGTATTGGCAATCTCTTCGAAATTCGCCGGGTTTATGTCCAGGTTCCGGGCAATCAATGCTGTCCCGGCATTTCCCGGAGTAGCATATATTTCTTCCGCTTTATGGCTTTGTGCCAGTTTCCATACCAGGGCATGCTCTCTGGCACCGCTCCCGATAACCAGAATTTTCAGCGTTCGACCTCCAACAGGTAATACCTAAAAGACTATCTTCGTATGTATAACAACCAAGTTCGGACAGGCAATTCATAACTCATTACACAGGTCACGCCAATCCCTGTTCATAGTATCAATGAGATTCACTTTATCCTGTCTTGAACCAGCTTTAGTTTGCTTCTCCCTGATAATAGCGCCTTCGATATCATCGCATGACTCGTAATAAACAAGTCTGGTCAGGTTATACTTCTTCGTGAAACCTTCAATTAGCTTGTTCTTATGCTCATATGCCCTTCTTTTCAAGTCACTGGTAACACCAGTATAAAGGACAGTATTTTTATGGTTGGTCATAATGTAGACCCAATACTGTTTATCCACTTCATCAATAATTTTCTACCGTGTCATTGCGAGACCATTCCGCCGACATCACTTCTTATGTCATTGCGAGACCATTCCGCCGCAGGCGGAAGGCGAAGCAATCTGGGTTGTAGGGATACCTCCCCGCTTCCCGGATTGCCGCGTCGTCCCGATTTCATCGCCCGCCTCAGGCGGACTCGCAATGACAATTGGAGTATGGATTCATTTTTAAACCAATCTCTCCCGGAGATTTTACGTATATCTTCATATACCTTTAAAGTTTTCTACTCCCACTCAATCGTTGACGGGGGTTTGGAGGTTATATCATAAACTACGCGGTTCACACCGGAAACTTCGTTCACTATACGGTTTGAAATCCGTGCCAGCAGGTCGTAGGGCAGGCGTGCCCAGTCTGCAGTCATGGCGTCTTCACTGGTTACGGCTCTGATGGCAATAAGGTAACCATAGGTACGAAAGTCTCCCATTACCCCCACGCTTTTAACGTCGGTCAGAACGGCAAATGTCTGCCAGAGGTGATGATATAGATTCGCCTTCTTTATCTCATTCATTACGATGAAATCAGCGGAACGCAGTATCTCCAGTTTTTCACCGGTTACATCACCTATGATGCGTATTGCCAGCCCGGGACCGGGGAAAGGCTGCCGCCACACCATCTCTTCCGGCATTCCTAGCTCAAGACCGACTTTTCGTACCTCATCTTTGAAAAGGTAACGCAAAGGTTCAATCAGGCTGAGCCTCATCCTCGCCGGCAGACCGCCGACATTATGGTGAGTCTTAATCTTTGCGGAAGCGGTGCTTCCCGAAGCGGCGCTTTCTATAACGTCCGGATAAAGCGTTCCCTGGGCGAGAAAATCGACCCTGCCGATTTTATTGGCTTCCTCCTCGAATACTTCGATAAATTCCTCGCCGATTACCTTCCGCTTGACCTCGGGGTCAACGACCCCTTTCAGTCGGTCAAGGAACCTGTCAGCAGCATCGACATAGATAATCTGCATTCCCAGGTTTTCCTTAAACACTCTGGAGGTTCTTTCTACTTCTTCGCGGCGGTGTAGCCCATGGTCGACAAAAATGCAGGTAAGCTGGTCACCTATTGCTCTGTGAATCAGGGTAGCGACTACCGCCGAATCGACTCCACCGGAGAGGGCATTAATCACCTTGCCTTTACCAACCCTTTTCTTAATTCCGGATATACTGTCGTTGATGAAACTACCTATCGTCCAGTTTCCCCGGCAGCCGCATACCCGATAGGCGAAGTTCTCCAGGATGGTCTTTCCCTGGGGGGTATGAACCACTTCGGGGTGAAATTGTATTCCGTATATCCCATCGTTATTGCCCATAACGGCGATGGGTGAATTCTCCGTATAGGCAAGAGAAACAAAGCCGGGCGGCATTTCTTCAATCCTGTCACCGTGACTCATCCACACCGGAAGAGAATCCTCCAGTCCTTCGAAAAGGAGCGACTCCGTACCGCTCAGGTGAAGAATAGAATGACCGTACTCCTGCTTTGAGCCCGGCTCGACCTGTCCGCCCAGCTGCTGGGTAATGACCTGCATACCATAGCAGATGCCCAGCACGGGGACATGGTTCTCATAAATATATGCCGGAGCCAGAGGAGCTCCGGATTGATACACACTTGCCGGTCCTCCGGAAAGAATAAAGCCCTTCGGATTAAGCGGGGCAATCTTCTCCCAGGGCGTATCATAGGAGACCAGTTCGCAATATACCTGACATTCACGTATACGCCGGGCAATCAGCAAGCTGTACTGGGAGCCGAAGTCGATAACTACTATAGACTCGCGCTCCGGAACCGGCACGGTTTCTTCAGCGACTACAGGCTGCTCTCCACCCATCTCTTTGGCGATTTCGAGGTATGTGGAAACTTCTATATCACCGCTCGTAGTTACCCTGTGAATATCGGTATCCGACTTCTGCTTTATCTTACGCTTAGGCACGTTTCTCCCAAAAAGTTCTTCAGGTTATAAAACTGCCATTTTAGCACCGAGTGCTTTACATTGCTCCAGCGCCTCGGAGGAAGGTTCTCTCTGCGCTCCTACATTGTCGGTGGCTCTCTTCAGCCCCAGGTTTTCACATAGTTTTGCCAGGCTGTTCATAGCCACCTCTCCACCCCCACCATAGCTGCCGAATATACCATAAGGTTTATTATCAACCTTACCTTTCAAGGTAAAAAAGGTGCGGTCGAAGTAATCTTTCATCATCCCGGCTTCATAACTGAAGTAACTGGCCGTACCCATAACAACCACATCACAATTCATCATGTCATCGGCATCGGCATCGGCTGCTTTTTTAAGGGTTACAGTAGCACCCGCGGAGGCTGCACCCTCCTGCACCGCTTTTGCCATTGCCTCGGTATTTCCGCTCAACGAGTGATAGATAATCAGTACTTTTGACATATTCGATACTCCCTCCGTTTTAGATAGCTCTATTATACATCAATCAGCTAAATATCGTAAGAGCCTGAAGGCTTTTATTGTTACTTTTGGTAGCCCTGTGAGACTGTGATATACTAGTTTCGGGTGGAAAAATCAGAGGAAACGGAAAGATGAAAGGAAGTATATCCGGCATTCAGGAGCAGATTGAACGCGGGATAAGCATCCTCAAAAATGGCGGCTTAATAGCTTACCCTACCGATACCGTGTACGGTCTGGGAGCCAGCGCCGATATCAAGGAGGCTGTAGAAAAAGTCTATAGAGTGAAAGGCAGACCACGTAATATGGCACTACCTTTGCTGCTTGCTGATGTATCATGGATAAATAAGGTAGCCATATCGGTGCCGGAAGTAGCCCGGTCTTTGATAGAAGCTTTTATGCCCGGCGCCCTCACTCTTGTCCTGCCGAAATCCGCTACTGTTTCCGATGTTGTCAGCGGCGGAAGCTATACCATAGCTGTTCGCATTCCCGCTCATCCGGTCGCTATCGCCCTAATAAAAGGACTGGGCAATCCCCTGGTAGGCACCAGCGCAAACCTGAGCGGTAAGCCCAGCCCTCTTACAGCCGGAGAGGTAAATTCACAGCTCGGTGATAGTATAGACCTTATCATAGACGGCGGACGTTGTCCGGGAGGAGTTGAATCAACGGTAGTGGATGTAACCGGAGAAAAACCCGTTATAATTCGGGAAGGCGCTATAACCGGAGAAGAACTCGAAAAAGTTATTAAGGGTATACCCTCAGGGAAGGAGATTTAAAGTGCGTATTGCTATTGGTTGCGACCACAGGGGGATAGAATTCAAACAAGCGGTAATCCAGGTACTTAATGAAGTCGGACACAACGTTAAAGATTTCGGAAGTTACACCACGGATGCGGTGGACTACCCCGATATCGCCAAAGAAGTCAGTGAATCGGTTGTCAAAGGAGAATATGACCGCGGGATACTGATATGCGGCACAGGTATCGGCATGTGCATCTCCGCCAACAAGGTTAAGGGTATACGAGCTGCCCAGTGCTACGACGTTTTCTGCGCCACCCGCGCCCGCCAGCATAACGACGCCAATATCCTCTGCATGGGTTCGGAAGTCGTAAAGAAAGACATGCCCGATATAGTTAATACCTTCCTCGCCATGGAGTTCGAGGGAGGAAGACACCAGCGCCGGGTGGACAAGATAAAGGCTATGGATAGCTGATATGATTTGCCAGATTCACGGCGTATGAAAGGAGTGAACAGTGACTGAAGAGTTGTTACAGCTAGTGTCGCCATGTGGCTATTGCAGTCTCAGTTGCCCCGGGTATGTAGAGAGTACATGTACCGATGAAATGGCGATTCGGAAGGAAGCTATAAGAGCAAACCTCCCCGTTGATAAACTACTGAAGAGTTGCAGCGGTTGCCGGCCAAAGCAAGGACAGCCATATGGGAATATTGTCTGTGAAACTTATGATTGCTGCGTCAATAAAAAAGGCCTGGATTTCTGCTTTCAATGTGCCGACTTCCCCTGCCTGAAACTGGCTCCAGTCAGCGAAAGAGCCGAGGTACGACGGCATAATACGAAAATCTATAATCTACTGATGCTAAAAAAGCTTGGCCTGGAAGAGTATATCCGTCAGAGCGGAAAGCTGGCAACACAATGGGTAAAAGGTAAAATGCAGTCACCCGGAGGTAATGTTCAGGTATAGACAGACGTACCCACCTGTGTATTTCCTGTGATGAAGCGAGATTATGATATATTCAGCATCAGGGTACTATTCGGTTTTGGTTGATACATATACTCACCCCCCGCCTGCCGAAGTCTTCCGCCTAAGGCGGAGCGGCAGGCCTTTATCCCCCTCTCACTCAATACCATGATTTAGTATAGAATAACTAT
>CAZCMK010000060.1:0-10256 GCA_964499775.1 uncultured Dehalococcoidales bacterium
ATGTGATGGGGAAGTAAAAACTTCCCCTTTATATATTTTGACAAATCTTAGCGGGGGGATTAAGGTTATTTATCATAACAAAATTTATAATTTGAGGTGATAAAAAATGGCAGAAAAAGAGAAAGTGTACAAATGTCTCAATCCGGTTGGAATGCAACCACCGGTAAAGACATTCCCTCTAGCTACGCGTCTTGAAAATCTTGAGGGTAAAACTATCCATCTGAGTATCTGTGGTGAAGCGGATATCTGGGTACCAATGGAGAAAAAGCTGAAGGCCGATTATCCTAATATAAACTGGACGTTAAAGAAAAGGTATCATATCGTCCCGATGGAACTGTCTGAAGAAGAGAGGAAAACCACCGATGCAGTTATACTGGGAGTTTGCTGGTGACATGGCGCTGTAAACAGGCAGTTGCCTTATTTAGCAAGTCTTGAGAAAGAAGGAATCCCGACAGTACTCATCAATTTTGGTGAAGAGACCGGTAAAGTGGAGCATGATAGGACTTTGTACGGGATCCCCAAGCTTAGACACATTGTTGCTTCACGAAACTCTCTCGGGGGCGTTAGTGAGGCCGAAATACTCGTTCAACCCTTGCTTGATGCCCTGACTCGCCCGTTATCTGACGAGGAAAAAGAAAGCGGTATATGGGCGCCGAACGAGCCAAGAATACTCTTTGAAGGTACTCTCCCGGAAGCCGAGGAATTCTACAACCAGACGGAAAATATCCCCGGAATACTGGATGCTCCTTTTTCCAAGTATACAGATGGTCTGCCGGTTGTTATTCCTACAGAGGAACGGGTAGCCGAGATGCTGAAGGGTACCAGTCATAAACCCGATGAATTGATAACACTTCAACATGATATGGAATTGCGGGGATTTGGAGCAATTGAATCGACAAATACCAGGAAGAAGGGGGATGTTATCAATTTCATGCCGATGTACCGTACTGCTACGGTAGAGCAGGTTGCGGTTAACGCCGTGATGGCTGGGTGCAAGCCGGAGTACTTCCCGGTAGTGCTGGCGATCGCCGAATCAGGTGGCGGTACGGGTGATGGTCGCGGTGGTGGGGGAGGTTTTATTGTTAGCGGCCCGATTTACAAAGAGATAGGTATGAATGTTACCAACAGTATATTCGGCCCGGGGAATCCGGCCAATAAGACCATCGGCCGTGTTGGCAGTCTGCTATGGCGTAACCTGGGTGGCTATAAGGAAACCGTCACTACAATTACTACTCTTGGCAGTCCTATAACTAATGGTGGCTTTATCTTTGCCGAGTACACCGAAGGTCTGCCGGAAGGCTGGAAGGGCTTGAACGAAGAGATGGGTTTTAAGAAGGATGAAAGCATTATTATGACCGGTGGGATGGGAATGGGTGAGTGGGGGATTGGACAGCAGAATATGCCCGGTGTGTACCGCTCACTTCAGAGGACGGGACACGGTGCCATAGCAAGGTTCCTTGATGTCAAGGGCATCCCCGGACCGCATAATTACCTGGAATACCTCACTAAAGACGCCTGGGCTACCCGGGATGGTGGGTTTACCCTGGTCATGCCTACGCAGATAGCCCAAGACCTGTGTGACTACGGATTCAAGACTAAAGATTCCATATACGAGTGGATATGGAAGAAGAGCTTCGAACCGGTAAGTAAATTCAGAATGCGTGGTGCACAAGACTTCATCACCAATGGTTGGTTAGGGATAGAGAAGACATCAGGCAAGCATTGGAAAGAGCTGCCCGGTGATTACATGGTACCGGCTGGAGGTGATGACCCGTTTGATAGCTACAATATACTTCTCTGCAATATGGAGGAAACAGCCGTAGCACGATTCGGCGGCGGTCATGGTCAGGTCTTCAGCATAGATGCATGGCGGTAGGGTTTAGTCAATCAATAGCTATACTTGTTAGTTAAAGCGGTATTAAGGAGCACCAATAACAAGGTGCTCCTTAATAGTTCTTCGATATGAATCTACTACATACAATCACAATGGTTCCTTTTTAACTGTGAGGATTTACGCCTAGTATTTAGGCACGAAGTTTAGCGGACCTTTTCAGTGAGGGTGCTTATCATATTCCTGACAATCTACGAAATTCCTATAATAGAGGGAAATTAACCTGGGAAGCAATACAAAGCTTACCTACAGCTGAAAATCCTGAATTAGCTATACCTGCTAATTATTGGTTACCGGTACAAGCTTATTATGCTGTAAATGGTTTTGGTAATGCATGCCTTATAGTGCTGAATCAAACACCTCAACAGAAACACTCTGGTTTTCGACGAAAATTCTCGGAAATAATTCAACAATTTTTTCAACTATTCATATACACGCTCTATACTGCACCCCATTAAGACAGGGTAAGGAATAAGAGAGTAATATGGCTGGAGAAAGGATTATAATACCGTCAGGCCCCACAGCGCATTGGGCGGACTATCACCCCAGGAATTCATGAAACTAGACGGAAACACTAAGATGGACGTGGCACTAAGAACGGAGTAAGGTCAACCGTCCTTTATTTTCTATAAAATACATAGTACGGTATTGCGGGCTTTACGTCTGACGGGTTGATGGGACATAATAACTAAGAAGAGAGTAAAGATCCGGGAGGGGTAAAATGACAGTAAGAGTTGGTATTAACGGATTCGGTCGCATCGGGCGGTGTTACCTGAAGCGGTGTATTGAAACAGACGGGATAAGCGTGGTGGGAATAAACGACCTTGCTAATATAGGCGACCTTGCTTATCTACTGAAATACGATTCTGTTATCGGCTGGTACGATGAAGAGGTCTCTAACGATGAAACATCCCTTACAGTGGGAAGAGAGAAGATACAATTCTTCTCTTCAAAAGAACCTTCGGAAATCCCCTGGAGAGACGTCGGAGCCGATATTGTCGTTGAAAGCACCGGTGCTTTTCGCAGCCATGATAAAGCCGCCGGTCACCTCGAGGCAGGGGCAAAAAAGGTTATCATATCGGCGCCTTCGAGCGATGCCGATGTCACCATTGTCATGGGAGTGAATGAAAATCATTACAAACCGGAAGAGCATCATGTAATCTCGCTGGCATCGTGCACCACCAACAGCCTGGCGCCGGTTGCCAAAGTGCTCAACGACACCTTCGGGGTGGAACACCTGATTTTCACTACCATCCATGCTTATACTTCCAGCCAGTCGCTGATGGACACGCCGGCACGTCACCGGCGACGGGGTAGAGCTGCGGCTCTCTCCATCATCCCCACCACTACCGGAGCCGCCCAGGCCACCGAGAGAGTCCTGCCGGAGTTAAAGGGCAGGATGACCGGGATAGCAATGAGAGTGCCGGTCCCGGACGGCTCGATAACCGATATCGTGGCGACTCTGAAGAAAGACACCACTCCGGAAGAAATCAACGACGTTTTCAGGAAGGCATCGGAGACACCGGAGTTAAAGGGTATCCTGCGGGTAAGCGATGAAGCCCTGGTATCCCGCGATATTCTGGGAGATTTTCACTCGGCAATAGTGGACGCCGAAAGCACCACCGTGCTGCGTAAACGGGTGGCAAAGGTACTTTCCTGGTACGATAATGAATGGGGTTACACCTCACGGCTGGTTGATTTTTCTCTTTTCACGGGTAAAAAAGGTATATAAAAAACGTTTAGAAAAATTTAAGGGAAAAACAGCAAGATTTACTTGACAGTCATATTTCCCTTGCTTTATAATTATAACGATATATCGTTTTAACGTATTTACTCCTGTTTTTCAGAGGTGAGAAAATAGTCGGCGGACATCCAAGACACAGACCCTTTCCACCCCCTCCGGGACCGGGACACAGGCGGCCTTTCCAGAGAGGAGACTTCAAATATATCCTGCTCCAGCACCTGAAAGACAAGCCAAGCTATGGATACGAGATAATCCGCGCCCTGGAAGAGCGTTTCCACAGCTTTTATGCGCCCAGTCCGGGTTCCGTTTACCCCACCCTGCAGATGCTCGAGGAGATGGGGTACATTAGCTCCGAAGAGCAGGAGGGGAAAAAGGTCTACAGTATTACCGATGAAGGGCAGAAATTCCTCGAAGAGCAGAAAGAGTCCGATGAAAGAATAAAGAGCCGGATGGAAAAATGGTGGAATCCTGAAAATATTGATGATATAATTATAACGATGCGCGAGTTTGACAGACTTGCCGATTTGCTCAGAGATAAGGTTCGTACCGCAGATTCCGAAAAGCTAAGCCGAATACGCAAGACCTTCTCTCGTGCTTACGAGGAAATCTCGAAAGACTAATCGCACCGCTGTAATTTTTGTTGTCCGGCATGCACTCTTGCCGGGCAGGTGTGGCAAGAGCTACTGATAAAAAAATGAAGACCATATTACGACTATTAATATTCGTCCGGAGCCGCTGGGGATGGCTGCTATTAGCATTCGGATGCCTGATAGCGGGTACAGTCTTCAGCATAATTATTCCCCGGATGCTCGGCACGGGAATAGATACGGCACTCCGCGTTACCGAAAGCGAGTTCCTCTGGTGGCAGACCACACGGGAAACCGCCATCTGGCTGGTGGCAGGAACCATAGTCGTCGCCAGCGCCCTGAGGGGAGTTGCGGAATACGGGCAGAGCTACCTCGGCGAGGTGGTCTCCCAGAAAATCTCCTACGATATCAGGAACGCTATCTACGACCGGCTGCAGCGGTTGAGTTTCGCTTATTACGACCAGGCACAGACGGGTCAGCTAATGTCCCGGGCTACGGTGGACGTGGAGGCGATACGCATGTTCTTCGGGATGGGCATGATAGGTATAGTCCAGATGCTTATTCTGGTAATAGCCGTCGCTGTCATTCTACTTTTAATGGACTGGAAACTTGCCCTGTCTACCATGGCCTTTTTACCCGTTATCGGCTGGCTGGCATGGCGTTTCAGCAGCCGCATCCGCCCGATATGGATGAAGATTCAGCAATTAATGGCCGAGCTGGGTATAGTCCTTCAGGAAAGTCTCACCGGCGTACGAATTGTAAAATCATTTAACCGTGAGAAAGAGGAGGGTGAAAAATTCGCCAACCAGGCTACATACCTCTACGACGAACAGATCGGAATTGCCCGCCAGATGGCTTTAAATATGCCCATGATGATGTTTATAATGGGCCTGCCCACTATCCTCATCCTCTGGTACGGCGGAACTCAGGTAGCAGAAGGAAATATGACCATAGGACACCTGACCCAGTTTATTCTTTACGTGAACATGATGGTGATGCCTGTGCGCCGTGCCGGAATGATGGTCAATCTCATTTCCCGTACCATATCCGCCGGACAGCGTATCCTGGAGATTCTCGATACGGAATCGGCGGTAAAGGAAAAACCGGACGCTATCGAACTGGATAAAGTCAAAGGAGAGGTTACCTTTGAAAACGTTAGCTTCAGCTATGATTCGGTGGCGCCCACGCTGAAGGACGTCAGCTTCAACGCAAAGCCGGGGCAGCTTATAGCCTTACTGGGAGGTTCCGGCAGTGGTAAAAGCACCATTGCCAATCTCATCTCACGATTCTATGACGTTACCAATGGTAAAATCACCATCGGCGGTATCGATGTCCGTGATGTTACCCTGACTTCATTACGCAGGAACGTAGGGATATCACAGCAGGACATTTTCCTGTTTTCGGGAACCATCAAGAACAATATCGCTTACGGGGTAGTGGACGCCGATATGGACCAGATAGAAGCCGTTTCCAAGGCAGCCCACCTGCATGACTTTATCCTCACACTGCCTGACGGCTATGATACCTGGGTAGGTGAGCGGGGACTGACCCTTTCCGGCGGTGAGAAACAGCGCCTGGCAATCGCCCGTACTCTGCTGATAAATCCCAGCATTCTTATCCTGGACGACTCCATGTCCAGCGTCGATGCCGAGACAGAGCGGCTTATACGCCAGGCACTGGAAAGGCTTATCAAAGGACGGACCACATTCATAATCACTCACCGCCTGCCCATTATCAAGAACGCCGACCTTATCCTGATGTTGGAAAAGGGCGAGATAGCGGAGATGGGCAAACACAACGAACTGATGGCCAAAGAAGGCCTTTACTACCATATATATCAATCGCAACTGATGACACAGGAACCGGACACAAACTCGACGGAGGAGCAGTAACATGTTTCAAGGCGGAGGTGGCGGAGGCCACTTTCACGGCGGAGGAGGGCAGCTCTCAGGCGCCATCGATGCCGATGATGATGATGTACTGGGTAAGGTATACGACAGTCGTGTAATGAGGCGTATGCCGAAGTACCTGGCGCCGGTCAAGGGATGGCTGTCTCTGGGGGCCTTTGGTATGCTCATCCGTACGCTTGCCCAACTGGCTACGCCTTATATGATAGCCATAGCCACCGATGATTTTATTCTGACCGGCAACGTCAGCGGACTGGGTATAATAGCGCTTGCGCTCGTAGGCGTTGCACTTTTAATGTGGCTGGGTGAATATATGTCTACCATATACCTCGCCTATGCCGGTCAGTCGGTACTCTACAGAATGCGTAACGAGATGTTCAGTCACCTTCACCGGCTCTCGCTCGGCTTCTTCGACCATAACAAAGTAGGCAAACTGATGTCCCGAGTGCAGAATGATATCAACCAGCTACAGGAAGTCCTCACCCAGGGTATCCTCCAGATGCTCACCAGTATCCTTACCCTGGTGGGAATAATCATTGTAATGCTTACAATGAATACCAAACTCGCCCTGCTCACACTGACCGTTGTACCGGTGCTGGGTATAATCGTATTCATATGGCAGAAATACGCACGCCGCGCTTTTATCCGGGTACGGCAGGCTATCGCTATGGTCAACGACCAGCTCCAAGAAGGGATATCCGGGGTCAGGGTAGTCCAGAGCCTGTCCAGGGAGGATGTGAATTTAGACCAGTTCGACAATGTGAACCGGGCACACCTTGACGCCAATATAACCGCCGCCAGGCTGCAGGCATTCATGATGCCGACCGTCCAGATAATGACGGCAATCGCCTACGCCCTGCTGATAATCTACGGCGGATACCAGGTAATGACAGGGACAATGGGTGTCGGTATTCTTCTTGGCTTCATACTCTATATCCAGCGGTTCTTCGAACCTGTAATGCAGCTTACCATGCAGTACACCATGCTCCAGAGAGCCATGGCTTCGGGAGCACGTATCTTCGAACTACTCGATGTCAAACCGGAAATTGAGGACAAGACAGATGCTATCGAGATGCCTCAGATTCAAGGAGCTTTAAAATTCGACCACCTCAATTTCTCCTACGAACCGGGAGTAGAAGTCCTACACGATATAAACCTGGAAATAAAACCCGGGGAAACCGTGGCGATAGTGGGACGCACCGGAGCAGGAAAGAGCAGCCTGATGAACCTTGTTTCACGCCTTTATAATGTAAACGAAGGCGAGATAATCCTGGACGGATACGATATAACATCGGTCACCCAGGAATCGTTAAGACGCCAGGTAGGTATCGTGCCCCAGGAAGCTTTCCTGTTTTCCGGAACAATTGAAGATAATATACGTTACGGGCGTCTCGACGCCACCCATGACGAAGTTATCGAAGCGGCAAAGGCTGCCGGCGTCCATGAAGCCATTTCCCGGATGGATAAAGGCTACGAAACGCCGGTAGGAGAAAGGGGCGGTAACCTCAGCGCCGGACAGCGCCAGCTTACCTGTCTTGCCCGCGCTATTCTGGCAGACCCGCCGATACTGATAATGGACGAAGCCACTTCTAACGTGGACACCAACACAGAACGCATCATGCAGGACGCACTCCGCCGTCTTGCCAAGGACCGTACCTGCCTTATCATCGCCCACAGACTGTCCACCGTGACCAGCGCCGACCGCATTATAGCTCTCGAAGGGGGCAAAATTGTAGAGATGGGTACTCACAAGGAACTCCTGGCCAATAAAGGCTTATACTACCAGATGTTCGAAACCCTGAGCGCAGTCGAGCCGGAACAGAACTAAGAACCGGACAGCATAAATCCTTACTTTAATCCCTTCTTTAAGCTTTTCCAGCTATATTGTATAATTAATAATGCAAAACGTAATCATCAAGTTGTAGAGACAGGACCAATGGATGATATAAAGAGTGCTTTAGAAATAGCCATGGAAAAGGTGGATAACCTGGGCAAAGCCACCGAAGAAGAACGCCTGGAGTGGAAGCACGTCCCTGAAGGAGAGAAACTGGCTGCCCGTTACCTTAAGGAAAAAGTTAGCCTGACGGCGGAGTTAAACAAGTACGAAGACAATGTAAGGAAGTACGTGATTAGCGGAGCTTCCGGAGTACTGGCAAGGAACATCAGCCTGCCGAAGAATGATATCGTCAAGCAGAAAAATAAAAAAACAATGGAAGGTCTGAAGCTGATAAAGAACGATAAAGTAGGCGTGGAGAATATTTTTTCCAAAATCAGGTATATCTTCAACCACTATGCGGAACAGGGCGAACAGCAGAAGAAACAGGCTTATGAATCTTTAAAGACAGAGATGGAAGAGAAGTTCCAGCAGGCGATGCAGCAGCAGCTTGGCCCCCTGATGGGAATGAAAATAGACGTGGAGCAGCAACCGCAATTCCAGCAGGAATGGAGAAAACTACAGGCGCAGATAGACTCACAGTACATCAATCACCTTAACGAATATATAAAAGAAGTTATAGAGATAGCCTGAACACCCGCATATCCGGGCTAAAGAGTACAGGTATGGATATCGACAAGAGAATCGAGGACGCAGTCAGGCGTACGGAGATATTAAGAGCCCCGAAGCAGAACCTGTATACCTTCGGTACCACCAATATATACTATTATCTGCTTACCGAACCGACCTACTCGGAACTGATGGAAGACATTACCGAGACCGTAATCAGAGAAGGCAAGGTGATTGCCGAAAGACCGAAAATCGTTACGCCTTATTACCTTTCCCATCTTGAAGGGTTCGGACCGGAAGCCAAAAGATACTTCGAAACGCTGGTAGAAGAATACGGGGAAAGAAGCATCCACGGTCTATTCTACACGTATAAAAACGAGCCGAAAGAGCTTAACATCGTCTCTGATAACCTGCTATCGGTGGTCGATAAGCTGAATGAAGAAATCGACAGGCGTGACGACCAGCTTACGGCGATTATCAAGGGTGAAGATACGCTCTGGGATGTATCGATAATGAAGTTTATCTTTGAAATCACCAGGATTTCGGCACCGCATAACTTCAGGCAACTGGAGAAACGGGGAATGCTGGACACGGACTCGCGCGGGATGCCGGCCGGTGTAAGACAGAAAATCAACGAGCTCTTTAGAAAGGCAGTTGCCGGAGAGTGCCAGCCTGAAGAACTGAAAGAAGAGCTCGAGCGCTGGGGACTGTTCGAAGAGTACGAAGACAGGTTTCTCAACCTATTCCGTAAATAACTATCAAGCAGGCGTTATACAGTGAATATAACATTTATAGAAGCCAAGACATTATCAGAAGCGTGGTTTCAAGCCCTTTACAGGATTCAAACGGAAGGCACCGATTATACCATAGACAGAGGCAGCTACGAAGGGTTGAAAAGAAAAGAGTTCGACTACGCGGTTATAAAGATTGAATATCCGGGGAGCCGGCCGCTGATACCGGATGTCCCGCAGGGCGTTCCCGCCCCCGTAACCCAGGAATATATCGACGGCTATCTGCCCTACCTGATGACAGGTCACAGGGAAGAGAACGAACAATATACTTACGGGGAAGACCTCGAAAGGCAAATCCCGGAAGTAATCAAGATGTACCGGGAGGACGGTTTCAACACGAACCAGGCTTATATGGCGGTGGGCAGCAGTGAATCCATATTTCTAAGCGACCCTCAATGTTTGAGGGGTATCGATACCAGAATCCGCAACGGCAAACTGCACTTCTTCGTATACTTCAGGTCATGGGACCTCTGGGGAGGTTTTCCGGCTAACCTGGGAGGCATGCAGATACTAAAGGAATATATGGCAAGTGAAATCGGCGTTGAAGACGGTGAAATAATCGCCGCCAGTAAGGGCCTGCACCTCTATGAGTACTCCTGGGACCTGGCTAAAGCCGTTTTGAGGCAAGAATAACAACTTCAAACACCCACCACAAACAGGGTCATCGGGCAGCAATCCAGATTCATTACCGCACACTATCCCTTGAAGATTCAGCGTGTTGGAATAGCTGGATTTGTGTTGCAGGGGAGGCCAAAGGTTTGCTACACTGGTGATTACGCATGGGCCGCTAGCTCAACTGGCAGAGCAGCTGACTCTTAATCAGCAGGTTACAG
>CAZCMK010000061.1:0-2421 GCA_964499775.1 uncultured Dehalococcoidales bacterium
GGGTAAGGGGTGAGGTATATAAGAATCTACTAATTAAAACGATACCTGATATAGGCAGGATTTGATTGTAAGGTTAGTATAATATAAAATTCTGAACTACAACGCTTTATAAAAGGCTCACTCGGAGAAACAGGGATATGCAAAAACAAAGGTGGGATAAAGACAGGCTGTACAAGCTGGTACAGGAAAAACTCGGCGACAGCCTGTTCATAGTCGTATCAAATCGAGAACCTTATATTCACAGCATGTCCGGCGACAGGATAACCTGCAGTACACCGGTCAGCGGACTTACCCAGGCGCTCGACCCGGTAATGCGTGCTTCAAAAGGAAGCTGGGTTGTACAGGGAAGCGGCAACGCCGATAAAAAGGTGGTGGACGAACATGACCGTATCGCCGTTCCTCCGGAAGCTCCGGAATACACCCTGCGCCGGGTATGGCTGACCGAAGAGGAAATAGAGGGTTATTATCTGGGTTTCTCCAACGAGGGGCTGTGGCCGCTGTGCCACGTCACATTCACCCCGCCCGTTTTCAGAGAGTCCAACTGGGATACTTATAAAAGAGTCAACCGGATTTTCGCCGACGCCGTTATCGAGGAGGTTGTGGACAGAAAAGCGGTGGTGCTGGTGCAGGACTACCACCTCGCCCTGCTTCCCCGCCTGATTAAGAAGCAGAATCCCCGGTTGACGGTAGGCCAGTTCTGGCACATCCCCTGGCCCGACCACGAGATATTCCGGACATGCCCCTGGTATGAAGAAATCCTGGAAGGCATGCTGGGTAACGACCTGATAGGTTTTCATATCCGGTCTTTCTGTGATAATTTCCTGGACTCGGTCGAGAACCTTCTGAATGCCAGAATCGACCGCGAAACATCTACAGTCAGCTACCGCGATAGTAGCACTTTAGTACAGCCTTTCCCGATAAGCGTAGACTTCGACAGTATCTCGCTGGAAGCGGACGATAAAGCGGTCTATAAGGAGATGGACAATCTCACTCGCGAGCTAGACCTCGACGGCAAATATGTAGGCATCGGCATGGACAGGATAGACTATACCAAAGGTATACCGCAGAGGATGCAGGCACTGGACAAATTCCTGGAGGACAACCCGGAATACAGGGGAAAGGTTGTCTTTATCCAGGCGGGTATGCCGAGTCGCACCGAGATAGAAAACTACCGGGAGCTTACGCGGAAGGTCGATGACCTGGTTGACGGCATCAATGAAAAATACGGCACCGATTCCTGGAGACCTGTTATCATGCTGAACCGGCAGCATCCTCCGCCGACTCTGAACGCCCTGCGCCGGCTTGCCCATTTTTGTATCGTCAATTCATTACACGACGGCATGAACCTTATCGCCAAAGAATACGTAGCGGCGAGAAACGATGAAGACGGAATTTTGATTCTCAGTAAATTTACCGGCGCCGCCGATGAACTGACGGATGCCCTGCTTATCAACCCGTTTTCCATCAGCGAACTTGCCGCGAAGATTAAAGATGCGATAGAGATGCCGGAAGTGGAAAGGCGAAGGCGAATGAAAAATATGAGGGAGATAGTCGCCGACAACAATATTTACCGCTGGGGAGCCGATAACGTCTCCAGGCTTATCTCCATAGCAGGAAACAGATGAAGCACCTTTTTGATTCATGGGACTCCTTTTCGTCCGGGATTATATCCGCCTCTCACATCCTGTTTCTTTCCGACCTCGACGGTACCCTGACCCGCATTTTCGGTCGACCGCAGGATACCGTCCTTTCACCCGGCATCAGGGACAAACTCCGCGACCTGGCGGCAAAACCAGCCTTCACCGTGGGGATTATAACCGGGCGTTTACTCTCCGAGATTAAAGCTCTGGTTGGCCTGGAGGGTATATATTACGCTGGAAATCACGGGCTCGAGATAGAAGGACCCGGTCTTACATACGTCAATTCACAGGCACTGGCAGATAGGTCTGTGATGGAAGACCTTGCCCGGCAGCTCTCCGATAAACTCGGCGACTTCGAAGGCGTTGTTATTGAAAACAAGCAGTTGAGCCTGAGCGTGCACTACCGTCTTGTCGAAGAAAGCAAGCAGAAAAACGTTGCCGAGATTTTCCGGCAGATAACCTCGCCCTGGCTGAGCGAAGGGAAAATCAGGGTCAGCTTAGGTAAAAAAGTCTTCGAGGTAACACCACCGGTAGACTGGCACAAGGGCAACGCGGCGGAGACGATTATGCAGCAACTGAAGACAGTAACCAGCACCGAAGCCGATACGGTTATCTATATGGGCGATGACACGACCGACGAGGATGCTTTCACCGTCATTCGACGTCCGCGAGGCTGGAGTATTTATGTCGGTCCGGAGAACCCCTCATCGAAAGCAGAATATTTTCTCAACTCTCCATCAGAGGTGGAAATGTTCCTCGACCGGCTGCTCAAACTGAAATA
>CAZCMK010000061.1:2521-9953 GCA_964499775.1 uncultured Dehalococcoidales bacterium
ACGCTATTTAAATGGTCGCGCAGCGTGTCCAGACTGAAGTACTTCTTTCCCAGAGCGTAGTTATGCTCTGTGGTACTGCGGTAAAGCTCGGAGTCGGTAAGGAGCGCCACGACCTCACCCGCCGCTTTTTCAATCACTCCGGGGGGAAGCCGGACAAGGCCAGCCGTGTCTTTTTTATCGAGGACGGTGTCACCGAGCGATACAACCCTGACGCCTTTCGGAGCGATATCTTCCTTATAAACCGGATATTCGAACACTACCAGAGGCAATCTAGAGGCGAATGTTTTAAGAACAAGGCTGCCGAATCCCTCCCACACGGAGGGGTACAGCGAAAAATCAGCCAGATTATACATATCCGGATACAGCGGATAGAAGGTGCCGTCATCACCCCACCTGGGACTAACCTCATCCCCCAGATACATCCAGTCAATCTTAAGGGTATCGAACAGCGATAAAAGTTTATCCCTGTATTCGGAAAAAGCTCGCTCGGGACGACCTCCCAGCACGAGTAAAACCCTGCTGTCCCGGGATAATACCTCGCCGTTATAGAGCTTACTTCCGAGCCTGTCCCGGCAAAGCTCCTTTACGGCGGCGTTCAGGTGTCCCGTCAGCTCCGTCTGCTTGTTCGGGACGATACGGGCACCGACAAAAAGGACGATATCATCAGGCCTGATACCGTACTTCTCCCGGAGAGAAGAGCGGACGGCGGCGCGTTCCGCCGGTTCGAGGACTGCGTCAAAGTCAACGACATCATGCATAACCACGGCATCTATTCCCCTCTTCTTAAGCTCTCTATGGTTTCGAGAGTTAATCGTCCAGTGGTTAAGGTTAGACATCGCCGGCGGATAGTAATCCTCAAGTATCTTCCTGGCGAAATCACAAGTCGGCGTGAATTTATAGGCACCTTCACTCAGAATATCATGGTGGACCGCGGCGCAGGGGATACCCGTCTCTCTGAGCAGCTCCGCCAGAGCCACGGTAGCCACCGGATGGACGGGGAGAGACATCATATTATGGGCGAATATCACATCCGGACCGAAGCTTTCGATTATCTCCATCAGTTCCTGTTTCATTTCCCGGCAGGAGGAATCAAAGGCTTTTCGAAGCTCATCCTCTCCAGAGAAGTCGACTATCTCCTGCCCGAACAGGTTACGCATCATCTTCGTCACTGCTTCAGAGTCGAACTCCAGAGCCGGTACAGGGTAGTCCGCCCAGGCGTAAGCCGAGCATATCGCTACCTGGTGTCCCATAACTTCCATGAGGTTCCTGCGTTCCATCAACTGAAGTGATACACCGTCCGTACCGGCCGAATCCGTGCTGTTCAAACCGGCAAGCCGGTCATGCCGCTTCCAGCGACTGGGGGGAGAACGAAAATGGATAAGCAAGGCTTTCATCTTTTCACTTCCTCTGAGCTACTTTCCGGCATTATTCCTTGAGACAGGCACATTCGTCCGGGGGGAGAGACCGGGCAATTTCTTTCATGTGCTGCACCGCGTCCTCCGGCAGTCTCGTGTTTATATAGATTCCCGAACCCATCTCAAAACCCGCAATCATGCTCAACCTGGGTACTATCCTGATATGCCAGTGATAATACGGGTCGTCCTCGTCTTCGGTAATAGTAGTATCAACCATGAGATTATACGCCGGATTATCAAGTCCGCTGTATAAACAGAGGAGAATATCCTTCAGCAGCATCGCCAGCTCCGGCCGATGCTCTTCCGAAAACAGGCCGAACGAGGAACTATGTTTCTTAGGGATAATCCATGTCTCGTAAGAAGAGCGGGATGCATAAGGGTGAAAGACGATGAATTCTCCGGTCTCGACGAGAACTCTGACTTTCTTCTCCAGTTCCTCGGTCAGGATGTCACAGTAGAGACACCTTCCGGTATCCGCGTAATAGTTCACGGCTACATCGAACCGGCGGTGATAGTAAGGCGTCATAATAGGCGTAGCCACCAGCTGGGAATGGGGATGAGTCAATGACGTTCCCGATTCCCTGCCATGGTTCTTGAAGATGGTAATAAACTTAAGTCGCGGGTCCTTTTTCAGGACATTGTATCTCTGCTGGTAGGCACTCAGCAGGTCTTCCACCTGCCGGTAGGACATAAGAGCCAGGGTGGTATTGTGGGCAGGATTATCGATAATTACCTCGTGAACCCCAAGGCCGAGCATCCCGCGGTTCAAGCCGCCTTCCTCCAGGGGGCCATCACTTCCTTCCATGGTTAACGCGGCGAACAGGTTGGGCACCACCCTGACACTCCACCCGGAGTCACCATCAGAATCAGGGATTACCAATACAGCTTCAGGAGTCTGTTTCTCATTGCCGGGACAAAAGGGGCAGGACTTATCCCAGTCCGGTAAAACCTCAATTTGCCTTTTCCTTAGAGTCTGCTGGGGACGCTTCGACCTTTCCGGGGCCATGATAACCCACTCTCTGGTTGTCGGGTCCTGTCTCAGTTCTGACATACTATATCACCCCCAGCCTTGCCGATATCAACCTAAACCGCCCGGGCTCTACCTCCACGTCTCGGCCTGATTGTTTCGCCGCTCTGGATTTCCGGACCGGGAAAATCGCTTTCCACCACGTTGTTATAGACCACACAGTTACGGCCTATCTTGATTCCATCGGGTATCCGCGCTCTTTTACCGACAACGGTAATGCCGGTATTGGCTACCTTGGGATCGCGGCGGTTAATCTGGAAATTCTCACCAAAGCCGATCTGGCAGCCGGCTCCGATAACCACTTCTTTATCCAGGATAGAATAATCGACGACGGCGTGGGGCAGTACGATACTGTCATTAAGAATAATCGAGTCTTTAACCGCGGCTCCTTCTTCTATCCTGACTCCCGGCGAAATTACCGAATGCTCCACCGTCCCCTCGATAACGCAACCATTAGATACCAGACTGTTACCAATACGGCCTTCGCGGGAAATGATAGTCGGTGGTTTCAGTTCATCTTTGGTGCGGATAGGCCAATCTGAATCGAAAAGAAGAGACGAGGATAATTCGAGTAAATCCATGTTGGCTTCCCAGTAGGTTGCCAGACCGCCCACATCACGCCAGTAACCGTGAAAATTATAGGCGTAGACCTTATAATCGCCAGCTACCATTCGCGGGAAAACGTCCCTGCCGAAATCATGTCTGGAAGACCTGAGCTGGGCATCTTCATCCAGACACTTTTGAAGAGCATCCTTATTGAAAAGGTATACACCCATAGATACCAGGTTGCTTTCCGGTCTCCTGGCTTTCTCCTGAAAGTCGGTTATCTTTCCGTTATCATCCATCGTAACCGTGCCGAATTTCGAAAGCTCCTCGTAGGGCATAGGAGTTGTAGCAAGGGTAACATCAGCCTCGTTTCTATCGTGAAACTCGACCATATCCGAGTAGTTCATTCTGTAAACATGGTCGCCGCTTAAAATAAAGACCCGCTCTGTACCCTGTTCTTCGATATACGGGAGATTCTGATAGACGGCGTCCGCAGTCCCTTTATACCAGTCCCGCCTTCCTTCGTAGCCCAGATAAGCCTGAAGCAACCGCAACCCGCTGCCATCTACATGAGACAGTCCCCAGGGAGTACCTATACCGATATGGTCGATAAGCGATAGAGGTTGGTACTGCGTCATTACAGCCACTTTGGAAATACCGGAATTGACGCAGTTACTCAGGGCGAAATCTATGACTCGGTATTTACCGGCAAAGGTAATAGCAGGTTTGGTACGTTCGTGAGACAAAACACCCAGCCGCTCTCCCCGTCCTCCAGCCAATATTATAGCTAATGTTCTTTCCATACCTATTTACCATAGGTTCCCGTTATTCTCCATTTTATGGTCTCAGACAAGAAACACAGCGCCGGTGCTTCCGACCGTTCAGTGGCTGTATTAACTACTAACCATATTAGTATTTTTCTCTTATGACTGTCAAACTCAAATCGGTTATAATGAACCTGAAGTACTCATTTTCATGGCACTATAGTACCTGTATTAGTGACCCTGAAAGACCTTTTTTAATGGCATGTTCGAATATGAAGATTGGTTCAGTCAGGCTGGCCCTGGTAATCCGTTAGTGTCAGACGATATAACGTCCCTTTTCAGTCCGTTCCTTATCAGGCCCGCTCCTGCCCATCATCCCGTGTATGTGCCGTTTACTGGCTTCGACTCCCGGCTGAACCATAGGGTCGACGTCATAAAGACAGCCGGTGAAAACGGTCTGCACCTCCAGCAGGAAAAGCAACTGTCCTACGGTGAAGGGGTTAATCTCAGGTATTATCAAGCTCATATTGCTTCGTCCGGCTTCCGTGAGAGCCAGTCGAGTCGCCCGGGCTTCCACCTTTATAAGCTCCTCCAGGCCGTGTCCTCCCAGATAGGCGAAATCTCCCGACTGCGGGGGTATCGGCACCGAAACACCGGAATTTTCCACCAGCAGGAAGGTAATCATCTTATTGCAGGGACCTTCCGTGTACAACTGAAGCTGGCTGTGCTGGTCGGTTGCGCCCAGAGCGACCACAGGGGTCTGGCCCACGTTTATCCGTTCACCGGATACGGTGTCCGCTTTGCTCAGGCTTTCCGCCCATAGCTGCCGGAACCAGTATGCCACCTGGAGCAGAGCATCGCTGTAGGGCATCATTATGTTAATGCTGAGTCCTTTGTTGACATTGGCAAGGTAGTGCAGGGCGCCTCCTAAATAGGCGGGGTTCTGCCATAGCCGGTCTGTCCGGCAACGTTCGTCGGCATACCGCGCTCCGGAGAGCAAATCATCAATGTCAATTCCAGACACGGCGGCGGGGAATAGTCCCACGGGACTGAAAACGGTGAATCGCCCCGCCACGTTTTCCGGAATCGTGAGCAGCGCATACCCTTCTTCTCCGGCGATAGTCCGCAACCGGTTTTTACCGGCTCCGGTGGTTACTACGATGTGCTCGCCGGCCGATTTCCTACCCAGCCTGTCGATGAGCATCTGACGGACAATGAGAAACTGACTGACTGTTTCCGAGGTGGAGCCTGATTTGGTAACTATGTTAAAGACGGTTTTTTCAGGGTTTAAAAAATCGAGAAGGCTTTTAAAGGTTACCGGGTCGACATTGTCTATGAAGAATATCCTGGGATTTCCGCCTCTATCAGCCCTGGATAGCAGATTGTGCAGGGGATGGCAGAGAGCGTTGAACAGGGCAATCCCTCCCAGTGCCGAGCCACCGATACCCAGAACTACAAAATCATCGCACCTGTCAAGGAAAGAAGTCGCCATCCGGTTAACTTCTTCCAGAGCCCCCATATCATAAGGGAGTGCGTAAAAACCCCACTCACCCGTCTCCCTTTTTACGTCGATATCAGCGGCTATAGCAGACACTCTCGGGACAAGCCCTTCAATCTCTTCAGGGGTGATGCCCCTCCCGCCGCCGATAGACCCGGCCATCATATTGGTGTAATCAAGCCGGATGGTCTTGCCATCGTTCCGAAGAGGATTTTGCCGTCCTTCCATATCCATCCCCTTTATTACGGTGTGACCGCAGTTGTTTCAGGACTGGTGAACCGGGAAAATATGAGGGCTGATGATGTCACTATAGTAACGCCGGTAACGCTGGGCCTCAGCTTCAGGCTATGTAATCCTGAGAGCTACTATGGCAATGACTATGAAAATAACCGCCAGGACAATTGTAAGCTGGAACAGGGTTTTTTCCACGCCCCTTCTGGTACGGTAGACGCTGTCTGCCTGGCCGAAAATACCTCCGAGTCCGCCACCCCTGACCTGCATCATTATTGCCATCACCAGAGCCACGGCAAGTACAATCTGAGCTATACTCAGGTAGCTATTCAATTTCTTCCTCTAACTTCTTCTTCATTAGTTCATTCACCAGTTGCGGGTTAGCCCTGCCTCTGGTTACCTTTATCACCTGGCCGACAAGGAACTTGATTGCCTGTTCTTTACCCGCCCGGTAGTCGGACACTGCCTGCGGGTTGGCAGCTATTGCCTGGACGATTGCCTCGTCAATCTGCCCGGTATCTCTTATTTGACTGCGTCCGCCCTCTTTGAGGAGGGTATCGGCGTCTTTGCCGGTATTGAACATCTCTTCCAGCATGGATTTAGCGGTGGCGGCGCTGACGGTCTCCTCCAGGTTCAGGACAGCCAGTCTCACCAGTTTTTCGGCGCTTATCCTGTCTTTAAATTCGGGGATATCTATATTGCTGGCATTCATTATACGGCTAACTTCGCCTAAAATCCAGTTGCCGCCCATTTTTGCCCTTTCCGCCTTCGGAATACTGCCGGGCTCGCCCACCCCGACGAACTCCTCCTCGTAGTCAGCCATTTCTTTGGAGCCTGTCAGAAGGCTGGCTTCATAGAGCGATAAGCCGTATTCTTCCATAAACCGGCTACGCCTGGCATCCGGCAGCTCGGGCAGTCCTGCCTTTATCTCCTCCACGCGGTCGCGGCCCAGGGTAAGAGGTGGCAGGTCCGGCTCCGGAAAGTAACGGTAGTCATGGGCGTATTCCTTGCTGCGCTGCGAGACGGTTATTCCTTTTTCCTCCAACCAGCCCCTCGTCTCCTGGACGGTTCTTTTACCCTGCTCCGCCACTTTTATCTGCCGTTTGACCTCATACTCAAGGGCGTTGTAGACCGCCCTGAAGCTGTTCAGGTTTTTTACTTCCGATTTCGGCATAAGCTCGGTTGTGCCTTCCGGGCGGATACTGATATTGGCATCGCAGCGGAAGCTGCCCTCCTCCATATTTGCGGTGGACACTCCCAGGTAGCGGAGTATATTACGCAGCTTGACGAGGTACCGCCGGGCTTCTTCAGGAGAGCGGAGGTCGGGCTCACACACAACCTCCATCAACGGCACGCCGGCGCGGTTGACATCCACCAAGCTGAAAGGTTCCCCTTTTGCAGTGGTGCGGTGTAAAAGCTTGGCGACATCTTCCTCAAGGTGGACATTATCTATGCCTATCTTTTTCTCCTCGCCGTCGACATCGATAGTGAGATAACCCCCGTAACCGACAGGATTATAGGACTGCGAAATCTGATAGCCTTTCATAAGGTCGGGGTAGGGATAGTTTTTACGGTCGAACCTGGTGTATTCGGAGATGGTGCAGTTGAGCGCCAGGGCGGTCATAACGGTGAATTCAACCGCCCGCTGGTTGATGACGGGAAGAACGCCGGGCATGCCCAGGCATACCTGGCAGACGTGGGTATTGGGCGGAGCAGCGGCGTAGTCGGTGCTGCAGCGGCAGAACATCTTGCTTCTGGTATCAAGCTGGGCATGTACTTCAAGCCCGATAACGGTCTCATAATTCATAATGATTTAAGTCCTGTAAAACTCATACAGTATAACAATTATGTTACTGACTGACAAGAAAGATATATGCTATAATCACACTTGTATAGACGGGGATATAGCTCAGTTGGGAGAGCGCCGCGTTCGCATCGCGGAGGTTGGGGG